>DATCMG010000298.1:0-14015 GCA_036563555.1 Roseomonas sp.
CTGGCCTGCCAGTGATGTAAAGAAGCGTGATTCGACCGCCTGTTCCGGCGGTCGCAATCTCCTCTGAACCCGGCGGGCATAAGATGCCCCGCCGGCACGGCCGCCAACTTGCCCACCGCCCATCAGGAAGTTCGCCATGCCAGACGGCGCCATCTCCCGCGACGAGCTGCCCGTGCAGTTCGACCTTCTGACCTCCAACCCCGTCTACAAGCCCTTCCGCTATCCCTGGGCCTATGACGCGTGGCTGATGCAGCAGCGCCTGCACTGGCTGCCGGAAGAGGTTCCGATGGCCGATGATGTAAAGGACTGGCAGAAGAACCTGACGCCCGGCGAGAAGAACCTGCTGACGCAGATCTTCCGCTTCTTCACCCAGGCGGATGTCGAGGTGAACAACTGTTACATGAAGCATTACTCCCAGGTCTTCAAGCCGACGGAAGTGCTCATGATGCTGTCGGCCTTCAGCAACATCGAGACGATCCACATCGCGGCCTACAGCCATCTTCTCGATACGATCGGCATGCCGGAACTCGAATACTCGGCCTTCCTCAAATACAAGGAGATGAAGGACAAGTACGACTACATGCAGAATTTCTCGGTCGAGAATAAGACCGAGATCGCGAAGACCTTGGCCGCCTTCGGTGCCTTCACCGAGGGGCTTCAGCTCTTCGCCTCCTTCGCCATCCTCATGAACTTCCCGCGCCATAACAAGATGAAGGGGATGGGCCAGATCGTCTCCTGGTCCGTGCGCGACGAGACGCTGCACTGCCTCTCCGTCATCCGCCTCTTCCGCACCTTCGTGCAGGAGAATCCGGAGATCTGGACGGAGGAGCTGCGCCGCGACCTCTACCTGATCTGCGCGACCATCGTGGACCACGAGGACGCCTTCATCGACCTCGCCTTCAGCATGGGGGGCGTGCAAGGCCTCGATGCGGCGCAGACGAAGGAATACATCCGCTTCATCGCGGACCGCCGCCTCCAGCAGCTCGGTCTTGAGCCGCTCTACCACATCGAGAAGAATCCGCTGCCCTGGCTCGACGAGATGCTGAACGCGGTGGAGCACACCAACTTCTTCGAGAACCGCGCCACCGAATACTCCCGCGCCTCGACCGAGGGCACCTGGGAGGAAGCATTCGCCGAGCACACCTTCAACGGCTCGCCGCAGCCGAAGGGTGAAATCCTGCTGGGCGATGCTCGGCACTGAGAGGACGTCCGGTGTGGCCCCGGCTCACAGGGCCACACCGTAGCGGCCCTTTCCGGTCGGGCGCGCCGCGGGCGGGGCGTCCTTCCTGCAACATTGCTTGCCGGATTTTGCGGGGGCTCTAACCCCCGTTCACGATAACAATTCCGCTCGCTATGGTGGCGCCATCTTCCCTCTGGGAGGAGTCGGGTGCCCAGGCGGGCGGCGATGTGAATGGGCGGGGGGTTGCGAGCTTCATGGGCGCGGATGAGCCAGACGGGTTGAGATCGCCCGTGCGCCCCCCGGCGGCGCCCCGGCATACCCGCCGGCTGACGGACAAGATCCTCATCGCCTTTCATCATGCCTGCGACCAGGGCGACTACGAGGTCGCGGAGGAAATGCTCCGTATCCTCGAAATGATGATCACGCGACGTGCGGCCTCGCCCGACACGAACCGGCGGAAGAACATGGAAAGCCTCGTGGCCGCTCATGAGCGGCTGTGGCTTCTTCGGCATCCCGACAGGGAGCCCTGACCCGGCCTGAGCGGGGCACGGGGCGTCAGGCCGCGTCTTCCCCCCAGCGCAGGGCGGCACCCCGCAGCACCGCATCCGCGGCGGCGGTCCAGCCCCCGGCTTCGTGCAGGACCAGCCCCGGCAGAATGGAGGCCGGCGCACGGGGGGCACGTCGGGCCCGGAGCAGCACGCGCTTGGCCTGCCGCCCCGCGCGGGGCCAGAGCGGCATCACCTGCACCCCGCCAAGCCCGGCTTGGCGGAAGGCCACGATTCCCTCATCCAGCCGCGCGGCCGGCAGGACGAGCGTGGCCCGGCCGCCGCGCGCCAGCGGCGCAGCCAGCAGGGACGCCCAGGGCCTTAACCCGATTCCGCCGCCATGCGTCGCCCCGGCCCGGATCGCCTCCGGCGGTGCCGATCCGCCGGGCCAGTAGGGTGGATTGCTCACCGCGTGATCGCAGCGCGGCAGATGCGCGCGGAGGGACGGGTCGGCCACGTCGCCCAGCACCACCTCAACGCGATCCGACCAGCCGTTCAGCGCCGCGTTCTCCCGGGCGAGCGCAGCCAGGGCGGGATCGCGCTCCACCGCCACGGCCCGCGCGCCAGGGCAGCGCGCGAGCACGCAGAGAAAGACACCGCCCGGCCCGCTTCCCGCATCCAGCACCACCTGGCCCGGGCGGATCTCGACCGAGGCCGCCAGCATCACCGCATCCAGCCCTGCCCGGAGCCCCTGTTCCGGTTGGTGCAGCCGGACCAGGCCGCCCAGCAGGGTGTGAATGGGGCCGGCCGTCAGCTCGTCCGCCATTCTCCCGCCTCGCGCAGCAGGGCCTCGGCGGCGGCAGCCTGTTCCTCCGGCACGGCCAAGCGCTGGGGAAAGGCGCCGATGCGGCCCTCCACCGCGCTGATATGGGCGTCCAGGAGCAGCGGCCGCAGCCCTCCGTCGCGCAGCAGGGCCTGGAGGAAGCCGAGTCGGACGGGATCCGCCTCGGAAAGCAGGACCTGGATCATGGCACTCCCTCATGACGGGGGCGCCCGTTGCTGCCTGCCGACCCCGCCGGTATGGTGCCGGCCTCCATGGACAGGTCAATGCCCGCGTGAGCGCCACCACCGCGCCCGTTTCCACGGCGCCCATCACCGGCGCGCATGATCCCGAGCACGCGCTGGAAGCGCTCACCGCGCTGGTCCGGACCGACCTCGAGGCCTGCAACCGCCTGATCGTCGAGCGGATGCAGAGCCCCGTGGCGCTGATCCCGCAGCTCGCGGCTCATCTCGTCGCGGCCGGCGGCAAGCGCATCCGGCCGCTGCTGACGCTCGCCGCCGCCAAGCTCTGCGGCCATCGGGGCGAGCGCCACATCGCACTGGCCGCCTGCGTGGAGTTCATCCACACCGCAACCCTCCTGCATGACGACGTGGTGGATGAGAGCGCCCTCCGCCGTGGCGCCCCCAGCGCCAATGCCGTCTTCGGCAACAAGCCCAGTGTGCTGGTGGGCGACTTCCTCTTCGCCCGCGCCTTCCAGATCATGGTCGCCGACGGCTCGCTGCGCGTGCTCGACATCCTCGCCACCGCCTCCGCCACGATCGCGGAGGGCGAGGTGCTGCAGCTCGTCACCCAGAACGACACCGCGACCACCGAGGAGCAGTATCTCCAGGTGATCGAGGGCAAGACCGCCGCCCTCTTCGCCGCCGCGACTGAGGTGGGCGCGGTGGTGGCCGACCGGCCCCAGGCCGAGGCTGAGGCGCTCCGGGAATATGGTCGCTCCCTCGGTGTCGCCTTCCAACTGGTAGATGACGCGCTGGACTACTCGGCCAGCCAGGCCGCCCTGGGCAAGACGGTTGGCGACGACTTCCGTGAAGGGAAGATCACCTTGCCCGTGCTGCTCGCCTTCAACTCGGCCGGGGAGGAGGAGAAGGTCTTCTGGCGCCGGGTGCTGGAGGAACGGGAGCAGGCAGAGGGCGACCTGGAGAAGGCCATCGCCCTCATGCAGTCTCGCGGCACGCTGGGCGCCACCATAGACCGCGCCCGGGATTACGGCACGCGGGCGCTCGATTCCCTGGCGATCTTCCCGGACGGGCCGGAGCGCCGGGCGCTGGCCGGGATCGTCGAGTTCTGCATCGCCCGCGCGCGCTAGCACGCGGGCGTTCCACCATCAGCCGCGCCCAATCCAGGGCATCTTCGTGGCCATGATGGTCAGGAAGGGAATGTTCGCGTCCAGCGGCAGCGACGCCATATGCGCGACCGTGCGGCCCACATGCGCCACATCCATGCGCGGCTCCACCATCATTGAACCATCGGGCTGCATGACGCCCTTGGTCATGCGCTCGGTCATCGGTGTCGCCGCATTGCCGATATCGATCTGGCTGGCGGTGATGTCGTGCTTGCGGCCATCGAGCGCGATCTGCTTCGTCAGCCCCGTCACGGCGTGCTTCGTGGCCGTGTAGGCGGCGGCGCCTGGGCGCGGGGCATGGGCGCTGATCGAGCCGTTGTTGATGATCCGCCCCCCCTTCGGACTCTGGTTCTTCATGATGCGATAGGCCGCCTGGGCGCAGAAGAAGGTGCCATTCAGGTTCGCGGCAACCACCCCGTGCCAATCCTCGGCCGGCAACTCGTCGAAATCCACCGCCGGGGCGCCCCGGCCGGCATTGTTGAACAGCAGGTCCAGCCGGCCGAAGCGCTCAAGGATCTGGGCGAAGGCAGCCTCCACCTGCGCGCGGTCTCCCACATCGGCCGCGATGGCGAATCCGCGATCCTGCCCGGCGATCGTCTCTTCCAGCGGCGCCATCCGGCGGCCGAGAACAGCCACCCTCCAGCCATCCGAGAGCAGCGACTGCGCCGCCGCGCGCCCGATGCCCGTTCCCGCGCCGGTGACGACCGCGTACCGATCCGCCATGGACTTCCTCCCTCGCATAATGACGGCGCGGAGCCTGCGTCCCGCGCCCGGCGCTGGCAAGGTTCCGCCGGGCATGGCGGCTGGAGGCCGCCGCGGGCCGGCCCGGCAACTGCCGGGGAAAGGTCGCGTTCTCCATCCTGACTTGGGAAACGCCAACATGAGCGATGACGCGAACCGCCGCCCCGCTGACACGCGGGCCACCGGTGAGAACCCGATCCAGGACAATCCGCGCGCGCGGCGCCAGGCCCATGGCCGCATGGGGCCGGAGCGCGGCGAGGACCCCGCCGCCGGGACCGCCGACGAACCCGTCTCGCCCGGCGAATTCCAGGCGGGCGACCGTTCCGAGCTGGCCCAGGCCCTGGGTGGGCCCGTGGACATCTCGCCGATCCGTGGCCGCCGGATGATCGAGCGGCGCGAGGAATAGGCGGCGCTCGCGTCGCCGGCAGCCGGGCCGCTCCGCGTGGCCGGGCGCCGGCCATGAGTGCCGAATCGCAGAACCGACAGCCAGGAGAGGCGCCGAGATGAGCGACCGTCCAGACCCCGATGATGAAGTCGATCTCGTCGTCAGCCTCGCCACCGTCGTCGGCATCATCGACGCCGCTCGCGGCGTCGGAGAGCTGGAGGAGGAAGCGAATAACGAGGATGTCCAGGATCCGGAGGTTCCGGATGATGTCGACCCCGACGGCATGGCCGACACCCTGAAGGGCCTGATCAACGAATTGAACGAGGATGAGCAGGCCGCGCTCATCGCGCTCACCTGGATCGGCCGCGGGGATTACGACGCTTCGGAATGGGATGAGGTTCGTCGCCTGGCCAAGGAGCGCAACGAGGACGGCAGCGCGGCGGAATATCTGACCAATATGGAGCTGTTCGGGGATTACCTCTCCGAGGGCGTCGCAGCCTTCGGGTATTCCGCCGAGGAGGTCGCCCGCTAAGGGCACCCCTGCCTACCTCCCGCCGCTGCCCGGCCTATACTGGCCGCAGAGAAGGCGGGAGGGGTGGGGTGGAAAAATACGGGATCGGCCAGCCGGTGCGGCGGCGCGAGGATGTTCGCCTCCTGACGGGCCGCGGCCGCTACACCGACGACATCGAGCCGCCCGGCTGCGTCCAGGCCGTAATTCTGCGCTCGCCGCATGCACATGCGCGTATCGTCTCGATCAACACCGAGGCCGCGAAGACCGCGCCCGGCGTTCTGGCGGTATTGACCGGGCATGACGCGGCGGCGGACAGGCTGGGACGCCTGCCGACCCTGTTCAACGTGCCCGGCAGGGACGCGCCCCTCTTCGACCCGACCCGGGAGATCCTCCAGACCGAGCGCGTGCGCTATGTCGGCGATCCCGTCGCGCTGGTAGTCGCGGAGACGCGCCAGCAGGCGGCCGATGCCGCCGAACTGGTGGAGGTGGATTACGACCCGCTGCCCGCCGTGACCGACACCGCCGCCGCGGCGCAGCCAGGCGCGCCGGTCATCTGGGAGGATCGCCCCGACAACACCGCCGTCCTCTGGGACAGCGGCCGGTTCGAGGAGACCGAGGCCGCCTTCGCGCGCGCGCGTCGCGTGGTTTCCGTCGCCCTAGTGAACAACCGCATGGTGGGCAACCCCATGGAACCGCGCATCGCCCTGGGCGAATGGGACGCGGCGACGGAGCGCTATGTCTTCCACGGCCCGAGCCAGGGCGCCCACCGGATTCGCGACAACCTCGCGAAGCATGCACTGCGCGTGCCGCTGGAGAAGGTCCGCGTCGTCTCCCCGGATGTGGGCGGCGGTTTCGGCGTGCGGGGCAAGCTGATGCCGGAGAATGTCATGGTGCTCTGGGCCGCGCGCCGGCTTGGGCGGCCGGTGAAGTGGCTGGCCGGGCGCACCGAGACCTTCCAGTCGGATCCCCATGGCCGCGACCAGGTGACGCAGGCCGAGATGGCGTTGGACGAGGACGCCAGGTGCCTGGGCGTGCGCATCCGCACCATCGCGGGCATGGGCGCCTATCTGCAGGATATGGGCCCACGGGTGCCCACGACGGGCGGCGCGCGGGTGATGGGCACGGTCTATGACGTGCAGGCCATCAACAACCAGGTGCGCTGCGTCTTCACCAACACGGTCCCGACCGACAGCTTCCGCGGCGCAGGGCGGCCCGAGACGGCCTATGTCATGGAGCGCCTGTTCGACCAGGCGGCGGCGGAATTCGGCATCGGGAAGGATGAGGTGCGGCGGCGCAACTACGTCCGCGCTGACCAGATGCCCTACCGCAACGTGGTCGGGAATGTGATCGACAGCGGCGACTTCCCGGCCACCCAGGCCATGGCGCTGCGGATCGCCGATTGGAGCGGCTTCCCCGGCCGCCGGGCCGAGGCCCGGGCGCGCGGCAGGCTGCGCGGGATCGGGCTGGGCTATTTTATCGAGGCCTCGGGTGGAATGCCGAGCGAATGGGCACGGCTCAGGATCACGCCCGAGGGCCGCGCGGAGATCCGCGTGGGCACCTTCAGCCACGGCCAGGGACACGAGACGGCCTTCGCGCAGATCGTGGCGGAGCGTCTGGGCCTGGACCCGAAGAACATCACCTTCATCCAGGGAGACACGGACGAGATCGAGAAGGGCACTGGCACCGGCGGCTCGCGCTCCTCGCAGATGGGCGGCGTGGCGGTGCTCCGGTCCAGCAACGCGGTGCTGGAGAAGGCGCGGCGTATCGCGGCCCATCTGCTGGAGGCCGCGCCTGACGACGTGGAGCTGGAGGATGGCCGCTTCCGCATCGCGGGCACCGATCTCGGCCTCGACTGGTCGCGCGTGGTGGCCGCAGCCCATGATCCGGCACAATTGCCCCACGGCGAAACACCTGGCCTGGACGAGGCGCTGACCTATACCCGCGACACGGAGTGCAACTTCCCCAATGGCTGCCATGTGGCCGAGGTGGAGGTGGACCCCGATACCGGCCGTGTCGAGCTGGTGCGCTACGCGGCGGTGGACGATGTGGGGAACGTCATCAACCCGCTTCTCGTCCACGGCCAGATGCATGGCGGCATCATGACCGGTATCGGCCAGGCTCTGATGGAGGAGGCCCGCTACGACCCCGAAAGTGGCCAGTTCCTCACCAGCACCTTCCAGGACTACTGCATGCCCCGCGCCGGCGACGCCTGCGACTTCGATCTGGCGCTGAACGTGGTGCCCACCCCCACCAACGACCTTGGCGTGAAGGGGGCAGGGGAGGGGGGCGCCTGCGGGGCGCCGCCCGCCATCGTATCGGCGGTGTGCGATGCGTTGGGCATCGCGCATCTCGACATGCCGCTGACGCCGGAGAAGGTCTGGCGCGCGATCGAGGCTACACGATCGGCATCGTGCCTGGCCGCAGAATAGCGGCGGTCATCGTCGCCAGGTTGCGCGGGGCAGGGAGCGGCATCTCCGGCCGCTCCATCCGGCTCGCTCCCCTCAATGCGCCAGCAGGCGCTTCGCGGCGGTGAAGCGAGAGCCGAGCGCGCGGCAGTGGCAGGCGACATGCGGCGCCACCGCCTCGCACCACTCCCGCAGCCCGGCATTCATCCCGCCCAACCGGTCGGCCGCCTCTTGCGCTTGGCGTGCCAGGGCGGCCTCGTCCACCCCGAGCACGCGGCCGCCGCGCAGCTTCCAGGCGCCGCCGACCATCACCTCCCGGACCGCCGAGCCATCCTCGGTCCAGACGAGCTGGTTGGCGGCGTCGTTGAACGGCGCCCAGTTGACATGGGCAAGATCCAGGAAGACGAGGTCGGCCAGCTTGCCCGGCGCGATGGCGCCCGCATCCAGGCCCAGCAGCTTCGCCGATCCCTCGGTGGCCAGCCGCACCGTCTCGGCCGTGCCGAGCCAGTCCTCCTCCGTCGCATCCTCCCAGAGGCGGGAGGCGAAGGCGGCGAGGCGCATCGCCTCGAACATATTCTGGTTGTCGGATGAGCCGGAGCCGTCCGTGCCCAGCCCGACCGTCACCCCCGCGCGGATCGCGGCCCGCGCCGGCGCGATCCCGGAGGCAAGGCGCATGTTCGAACCCGGATTATGCGCCAACCCGGCGCCGCGCCGGGCCATCAGCGCCAGGTCGGCGTCGGTCAGCCACACCCCATGCGCCACGCTGAACCGCGGGCCGACCATGCCGAGCGCGTCCATATGGGCCAGCAGGGTGGAGCCGTAGCGCAGTTGCCCACCCGCCGCCTGGTAGCGTGCCTCGGCGACATGGGTCTGCATGGGCAACCCATGCTCGGCCGCAAGATCGCGGCAGCCCTCCAGGAAATGGTCGGAGCAGTGAAGCGGGATCGTGGGCGCGCAGCCGAGCATCACCGTCCCGCCCCGCCAGGATTTCGCGGCCTCGTGGATGACCGAGAGGACATCATCCGCCCGCGCCATGGACATGCCGGCGGCCCGCGCCTGATGTTCCTCCGGCAGTGCCTGAATCAAGCCCGGTGTTGCCTGGAAGAAGGTGAGGTCCGCCACCATCGGCGCCAGCACCGCGCGAAGCCCGACGGCGCCATAGGCCTCCGCCATGGCCTGGAGCCCCTCGACCGAGGGGCCCGGGAACTCGAAGGCGAGGTCATAACCGGCGGTGCAGCCCTTCCGCAGCATCTCGACGGCGGTCAGGGTGGTGGCGAGCCGCTTGTCGTCCAGCCCACGCTGCCCGCCGATCCAGGGCGCATGGGTCAGCAGCAGCGCCAGGTCCCATTGGTCGCCCATGCCCTTGGAAAGGCCGCCATGGCCATGCGTGTGGCCATTCACCAGCCCGGGGATGACCAGGCGCCCGTCGGCGTCGTGCCGGGCCGCGTCCTCCACGGCGGTGCCGGGAGGCAGCAGGGCAGCAATGCGATCGCCTTCCAGGAGGATATCGCGATGCGGTGCGGCCGTCGCCTCGGGCAGGAGAACACGCGCGCCGGTGATCAGGAGTCGGTCCATCCGGGAACCATAGAGGCGGATGGCCGACTGCGCCCAGCCGACGCCGGCGAACCCACCCCTCGTGGAGCCACGGAAACCGATCCATGCCGCAGGCCATTGTGAGCACCACAACCTTCGGTCACATAGAACGGAATGGTGGCTGGGCCGATCTCGATTCCTCACGCTGCGGGCAGTGCGGCTCCGATGCCGCATGGGGCCTGGACAGCCGCGCGACGCGACATCCTCGAGGCCTTCGCGGCCGGCGAGCGCCTGATCGCGCTCATCGGCCCGCCGGGGGTCGGCAAGAGCCGCCTTCTGCGCGAAATCGAGAATTCGCTCCGCTCCCCCGAATTCCGCGTCCTGCGGCTCGAAAGCGGCGAATGGGCGGATGCCGCGACGGCACCGCAGGTGTTGCTGGTCGATGAAGCGGGCCGGATGGACGATGCGACGCTGGAGCAATTGGCGGATCGCCTGGTGGGCTTCACGGTGCTCGTCGGTCTGCCGGCCTTCGCGGAGCGGCTGGAAGCTCTGCAACATCGCATCGTGGAGCTTGGGCCCCTCCGGACGGCGGACATCCCCGCCTATGTCGCCGCGCGGCTTGCCGGGACCGGCCTGGACGAAGCAAGGCTGGCCGACGGCACGGTGGCGGCTCTGGCCGAGGCGTCCGGCGGCATCCCACGGCTGTTGAACCTGCTGATCGGGACCAGCTTCCTCGTGGCCGACATCGCCGGATCGCGGGAGGTGCGCCCGGAGCATGTGCGTGAGGCCGCTGCCCTCCGCACCGAGATGTCAGCCTATGAGGCCAGCCGCGAACCGGCGGCGCTGCTCAGTGGCTCAGAGGAAGCGGCCAGCCAGCAGCCGGCCGCACCGCCTCCTCCCATCATCCAGGCCTCGCCGTCGCGCTCGCTCGCCCCGGTATCCACGCTGGTCGAACCGCCGCCTGCGCTGCCCGCCCCGGCGCGGGCGCATGGCCATCTCGCGGTTGCGGCGGCCGTGCTCATGCTCGGCGGCGGCCTCGCCTGGTACGCCTCCCAGGGACGGCAGGCCTCTTTTGGGCCGGACGCACCCGTGCCGGCCAGCGGGCAGCCCGCCGTGCCTAGCCCTCCGGCAACGCAGGGTGGCGGCACCGCTGCGCCGGGTTCCGCCCGGACGGAGCCGGCGGGTGAGCCTGCCAGGGAAGTTGCGCCGGCTGCGGCACCGGCCAGCGGGCCCGCCGGAGCACCCGGCGCCCCGGAGAGCGGCACAGGAACGGAGCAGCCCGGATCCACCGCGGCCCTTCCGTCCGGCGCGATGGTCCGGGTCGTCATCACCTATCCCCGTGGAACGGCCGGGGCCGCCCAGCGGGCGGCCACGCTCACCACCGAGCTGGACCGGGCGGGGCTCTCCGTTGGTGTGCCCTTCCCGATTTCACGCCCGGCCGCCGGGCCGGAGCTGAGCTTTTTCTTCCGTGAGGATCGCGACGCCGCCCTTCAGGTCCGGCGCATCGGCGGAGCGCAGCTTGCCCAGGCGGTGCCACGCCTCCGGCCGGCCGGCGCCGCGCTGCCGCGGCCCGGGACCATCGAGGTCGGCCTGCCCGGCACGACCGCCGCACCGGATGACGGGCCCTATTTCCCCGAGGAAGGCGAGGCGCCCGCGCCGGAACCCGCCACCCTCTCCGGCCCGCCGAATGGCGCGGTTCTTTCCACGGATGCGGCACAGCGCGGCGTGGCCCTCTCCTGGCGCGTGGCCGGGGAGGCACGCCCGGGCTGCTGCTTCGTGGAGGTTGTGGCCCTGGGGGGCGAGAATAATGGGCGGGAGGTCTTCGCGGCCTATTCGGAGGCGGCGGATCAACAGATCGCCCGCCTGGACCGGCCCGGCCGTTATGCCTGGCGCATCCTGACGGTCTCACGCGCCGCGCGTCGCTACACCGCGAGCCCCTGGCGGCACTTCGTGCTAGGTGAGGCCCCGTCATGACCCGGCCGTCACCTCTTCTCCTCTCGCTCCTCCTCGGGCTCGCGGCCTGCCAGGCGGCACCACCCGCCCCGACGCGTCCGATCTCCCGCGCCCCGGCCCGGCCAGCCCCCGCGACGCCGAGCGAGGTGGAGGGTGCCTGGTCCTTCGGCATCGTCGGGGATCGCTGCACCGCGCGCGTGGCGCATCGGGAGATGACGCTGGGCATCACGGCCGGCCCTGGCCAGAAGGCGAGCTTCTCGCTGACCGCGCCAGGGCGGAGCCTTTCCGCCGACCGCCCCGTCCGGCTCGCCTTCCGCGGGGATGGAATCAGTTGGCAGGTGGCGGGCCGCACCGATCGGCGCCGCGCGGCCTCCGCCGCCATGCCGCTCGACGACGCGGGGGAGGGGCGGATCCGCGACCTGCTCGGCGGCGGCACGGTGACGGTCAGCGGCAGGGGCGTCTCCGCACCGGCCCTGGCCGTGCCCGATGCCGGCGTGTCCGGGCGGGACTGGTACGCCTGTGTGGCGCGGCTGACGCAGGATGACGCAGATCGCGGATCCTGAATTGACGCCCGGTAGGAGTGACCACCCCGCGCGCGGGCCGGGGAATGCGTGTGGCCAGAGGTATGGCCTGCTTTTACGAGGAGGCCGGTCCGACCTCACCGCGGGCTGCTGCGGCCTGCACAGGCCCGCCCGATCCGCTATAGGAGCCGGCCCCGCCCTGCTTGCGCGCGGGCGGAGAGGGGCATGACGATCGGCATCGAGTTGGGGCACACGAATACGGGTGTCCTCGGTATGATGGATTTGGAGGAGCTTCTTGCCACCCGCCTCCTCGTCCAGGGCAATTCCGGCAGTGGCAAGTCCCATCTCCTGCGGCGACTGATGGAGCAATCCGCTCCCTGGGTGCAGCAGGCGGTGATCGACCCGGAGGGCGACTTCACCTCCCTGGCCGACCGCTTCGGCCATCTGGTGATCGACGCCGCCGCCCATGCCGAGGAGGCCATGGCCGCCGCCGGGGACCGCGTGCGCCGCCACCGCGTCTCGGTCGTGCTGAACCTTGAAGGCCTGGAGACGGACCGTCAGCTCCGCCACGCCGCCGCCTTCCTGGGCGGGCTGTTCGACGCCGAGCGCGACCACTGGACCCCCATGCTGGTGGTGGTGGACGAGGCGCAGCTCTTCGCCCCGGCCGCCGGCGGCGACACCTCCGACGACGCCCGCCGCGCCGCCCTTTCCGCCATGACCGACCTGATGTGCCGCGGCCGCAAGCGCGGCCTGGCCGGGATCATCGCCACCCAGCGCCTGGCGAAGCTGGCCAAGAACGTGGCGGCCGAGGCCTCCAACTTCCTGATGGGCCGCACCTTCCTCGACATCGACATGGCCCGCGCCGCCGACCTGCTGGGCATGGAGCGCCGCCAGGCCGAGCAGTTCCGCGACCTGCAGCGCGGACATTTCATCGGCCTGGGCCCGGCCTTGTCGCGCCGCCCCCTGGCGATCCGGATCGGTACGGTCGAGACGCAAAGCCGGGGCTCCGGACCATCCCTGACGCCGCTGCCCCAGACGGCACCCGAGGAGGCGCGGGAGCTGATCCTGGCCGCGCCGGACGCCGTGGCGCCACGCCCGGCCCGTCGCCAGCCATCCGCGCCGCCGCAGGACATCCTGGCGCAGCTCGCCCAAGCCTCGGCGACCGCCCGCCCCGCCGCCGCGCGCGCCGTGGAGCCCGAGCCCTCACCGGAGGAGGCCGCCGACCGCGAGGCGCGCACCCACGCCATCCTGCACGACATGCTGGCCGAGGAGGACGCGGCCTTCCGCCCCATCGGCGTGCTCTACCAGGATCTTCTGGTGCGGCTCCGCATCCATGCGGTGGGCGGCCGCCCCCCCGAGCTGCCGGCCTTCCGGCGCATGCTGGCCGTGGCCCGCGCGGGCGTTCCGCCCGAGGCCGCGAACGACCCCGGCTGGCCCGAGGCCGCGTCCCGGGCCGAGGGTCTGCCCGAGGACACGCAGGGCGTCTTCCTGCTGCTGGCCCATGCCGCGCGCCAGGGCCTGCCCTGCCCATCGGATGCGGCGATCGCCCGCGCCTATGGCAGCCGCTCGGCCGGGCGGGCGCGGCGGCTTCTCACCTGGATCGAGGAGCAGGGCCTGATCGTCACCCGCCCCGCCGCTGGCGGGCGGCGCGTGGTGGCGCTGGTCGGCCTGGCCTGGGAGACGGCGCCGGGCGATCCCGCCGCGGCGTGACTGGCAGCTTTCCTCCGCTTGCGGCATCCTGTCGGCAACGAAACCGGGGAACGTCCCATGCGCCTCACACGCCGGGGGGCCGTCACCGGCCTCGCCACCGCCTTCATCGCCTGCAGGGCAGCCGCGCAATCCAATTCCATCACCCTCGTCGTGCCCACGGCGCCGGCGGGCACCACCGATTTCGCGGCGCGGCTGTTGGCGGAACCGCTGTCCCGCCAGCTCGGCCAGCCCGTGGTGGTGGAGAACAAGGGCGGCGCCAACGGAGCCCTCGGCACGCAGGATGTCGCGCGGGCGCGGCCGGACGGCACGCGGCTGCTGGTGCAGTATTCCGGCTATCATGTCGGCTCGCCCGCCATCGTGCCGAATATCGGCTACGACGTGCGCCGCGACTTCGCGCCGGTCGCC
>DATCMG010000601.1:0-6622 GCA_036563555.1 Roseomonas sp.
CTTTGCGCGGCTCGGGGCGCGGGTCTGGGGCTGCGGCCCTGATTCGGCGCTCCTCGCCGAGACCGCCCGCGCTGGCATTTCCACGGCGGTTGTGGATCTGGCCGACCGGGCCGCCGCCGCTGCCTGGATCGCGGAGGTGGAGCGTGAGGCCGGCGGCCCGGTCTCCATACTGGTGAACAATGCCGGCGGCGTGGCCGGGCAGGTGTTCCGCCCGCTGGAGGAGGTGCCGGATGAGGATTGGGACCGGATCCTCGCCATCAATCTCGGCGCGGCTTTCGCTTTGTGCCGTGCCGCAGCACCAGGGATGAAGCGCGCCGGACGGGGGCGGATCATCAATATTTCATCCGGCGCCGGCCTGCAGGCCTCTCTCACCGGCATCCAGAGCTACTGCAGCGCCAAGCACGCGGTGGTCGGGCTGACGCGGCAATTGGCGCATGAGCTCGGCCCGCACGGCATCAGCGTGAACAGCGTCGCACCTGGCTTCATCCCTTCCAATCCAGCCAGCAACGCGCAGTGGGACAGCTATGGGGAGCAGGGACAACGCGATCTCGTGTCCCGGATCGCCCTGCGGCGCCTGGGCACGCCGCAGGATATCGCGGATGCTGTCCTGTTCTTCGCCGGGCCACTTGCCGGCTTTGTGAGCGGGCAGGTGCTGTCGGTGGATGGCGGGCGCTGACGCCCACCGGCGGTTCAGCCCCAGCCATCCTCGATCAGGGCGCGCGTCTCGGCGACGGCCACGTCCCAGATGCGGATCATCTCCTCGTCGGCCCGTTGGTACAGCCCGCCGAAGTTACCATCGCCGAGTTGTGCGCGCACGGCGTCGGGCGGCAGGGTGCGGAGCCGGCCGAGATCCGTCATCGGCTTGGGCTCCGCCGGCGCGGGCGGGGCATTCGGCACACGCGTCCAGGGGAAGTTTTCCATCCAGCTCGCATGGCTCGCCACCGGGTCGGTTTCGGTCACGGCAGCCAGTGTGCGGGGCGCGCGCCACCAGTCGTGCCAGCGCGCGCGGCAGTCCGGGTACTTGCCCATGAACTCCAGTGCCGCGGCGGTGCCGGGCGCGTTGCCGCCATGGCCGTTGCACAGCAGGATGCGCCGGAAGCCCTGCGAATACAGGCCCTCCAGCAAATCCTGCAACACGGCGAGGTAGGTGGCGGCGCGCAGGCTGACCGTGCCGGGATAGGCGGCGAAGGCGGGCGTGATGCCATAGGCGAGCACCGGGAAGACCGGCACGCCAAGCGGCGCGGCGGCCTCGGCGGCCACGCGCTCGCTCAGGATGCTGTCCACGCTCAGGCTCAACCCGGCATGCTGCTCCGTGCTGCCCAGCGGGACGACGCAGCGGTCGTCATGGGCGAGCCAGGCCTCCACCGCCCGCCAGTCCATCTCTGCGACCCTCATTCCTCGCACTCCCGTTGACGCATGGCGAACGCCCTTCCTACGCTGCGGAACCGCATCATTGGCGCGGCCGGGCGGCGGCGCCAACGCCCCATGCCCAAACCCCGCGTCCAACAGAGGTCGTAGCCATGAACCGTCGCCAGCTCCTGTCGGCCAGCACGGCCGCCGCACTCCTGCCGAGCAGCCTCTCCCTGGCCCAGGGAACGGCACCTGCCGCAGGGCGAACGCTGACCGTGGGCGTGCGCAGCGGGCCGGAGAGCATTGACCCGCACTGGTCCACGCTGGGCGGCCATATCGAGGCGTTGCGCCACGTCTATGACAGCCTGGTCGGGCAGGACGAGAACCTCGTGCTGAAGCCTGCTCTGGCGACCTCGTGGCGCGCGGTGGACGAGACCACCTGGGAATTCAAGCTGCGCGATGGCGTGAAGTTCCACGATGGCTCGCCCTTCACCGCCGAGGACGTGAAGTTCTCGCTGGAGCGGATCCCGGAAGTAACGGGGCCGATGCCCATGACGCTCTACACCAAGCGCGCCAAGAGCGCGGAGGTGGTGGACCCGCTGACGGTTCGCTTCACCACCGACGGTCCAGCACCGACCCTGCCCAACGACTTCACCCGGCTGATGATCGTGTCCCGCAAGATCGGCGCGACGCCGCGCAACGAGGAGTTCAACTCCGGCGCCGCCGCGATCGGCACGGGCCCCTTCCGCTTCGTGCGCTGGGAGCCGCGCGGCGACCTCGTGCTGGAGCGCTTCGATGGCTGGTGGGGTGGCTCCCAGCCCTGGGCGCGGGTGATCCGGCGTGAGATTCCGAATGACGCGGCGCGGATCGCGGCACTGAAGAGTGGGCAGGTGGACATCATCAACTATGTCCCCGCCACCGATGTCGCGGCCTTGCAGCGCGACCCCAGCATGGATGTGGTGGTGGGGGACAGCGTCTACGTCTTCAACGTGTATTTCAGCCTGGCCGAGAAGCTGCCGCGCCTGGCCAAGGTGGACGGGCGCGAAATCCAGGCCAATCCATTCCGCGACCCGCGCGTGCGACAGGCAATGGACCTCGCCATCGACCGCCGCGCCCTGGCGCGCGTGGTATTCGAGGGGCTGGCCAAGCCGATGTCGCAGCTGATGCCCGACAGCTTCTTCGGCGCCAGCCCGAACCTGCCGGAGCGCCGCCCGGACCTTGCCCGTGCCCGTGCGCTGCTGGCCGAGGCCGGCTATGCCAAGGGATTCGAGATCGATTTCCATTCCACCAGCAACCGCCTGCCCGGCGATTCCGCGCTGTGCGAGGCGCTGGCCCAGCAATGGTCGCGCATCGGCGTCAAGGCCAACCCGAACGCGGTGACGGGGACGGTGTATTTCCCGGCCAGCCAGCGCGGCGAGTACAGCCTGCAGATGTCCGGCTGGGGCACGCTGACCGGCGAGGCCTCCTATACCTACGGCGCCATGATCCACGCCCCAGATCCTTCTGTGGGGCTGGGGAACTTCAACCGCTCGGGCTACAACAACCCCGAGGTCAACAAGCTGCTGCTCGACGGCTCGCGCACGCTGGATGATGCGAAGCGGCGCGAGATGTTCGCCCGCGCCGCTGAGATCAGTATGAACGAGCGGCCGATGCTGCCGATCGTCATGCCGCAGACCGTGTGGGCGATGGGCAAGAACAAGTACTCCTTCACTCCGCGGGTGGACCAGGAAACCTTGGCGCAGCTGGTCGCGCCGAAGGGCGCGTGACGGGGTTCCTGCTGGGGCGGCTGGCGCAGGCCGTCCTTGTCATGCTGGTCATGTCGGTGCTGGTCTTCGTGGGCGTCTACGCCATCGGAAATCCGATCGACGTGCTGATCGATCCGGCCGCGACGCAGGCAATGCGCGCGGCCATCATCCGGCAATACGGGCTCGACCTGCCGTTATGGCAGCAATACGGGCACTTCCTCGGCAATGTCGTGCGCGGCGATTTCGGGAACAGCTTCGTCTTCCGCATTCCTGTGCTCTCCCTCATCCTGTCACGATTGCCGGCGACGCTGGAGTTGACGGTGCTGGCACTGCTGATCGCGGCCCTCTTCGGCGTGCCGCTCGGCATCTGGGCCGGATACCGGCCGGATGCGCGGTCGAGCCGGGCGATCATGGCCTTTTCCGTCGTGGGCTTCTCGGTGCCGACCTTTTGGATCGGGCTGCTGCTCATTTTGTTTTTCTCGGTCGAGATGCGCTGGCTTCCCTCTGGCGGCCGTGGCCCGGTGGGCGCGCTGGGGCTGAGCATCTGGACTCGCGAGGGCTGGACCTACCTGCTGCTGCCGGCACTGAATCTTTCGCTGTTCAAGCTCGGCCTGCTGATCCGCCTGGTGCGCGCCGGCACGGAGGAGGTGATGGGCAGCGAGCATGTCCGCTTCGCCCGCGCCCAGGGCCTGCCGGAGCGGCAGGTGGTCGGGTTGCACGTACTGAAGAACATCGGCATCCCCATCGTCACCGTGTTCGGGCTGGAATTCGGCTCGACCCTGGCCTTTGCCGTGGTGACGGAGACCGTGTTCAACTGGCCCGGCATGGGCAAGTTGATCATCGAGAGCATCACCTCGCTCGACCGCCCGGTGATGGTCGCCTATCTGATCCTCGTGGTGCTGGTCTTCGTGGCCATCAACCTTTTCGTGGAACTGACCTACGGCCTTCTGGACCCGCGGGTGCGCGTCCGATGAACCGGGAGGCGCTCCTCGATGGGTGGAGGGAGTACCGCCGCTCGCCGGTGGCTGTCATGGCGTTGGCCGTGGTTGCGGCGGTCGTGCTGCTCGCGATCCTGGCACCCTGGATCGCGCCACAGAACCCGTATGACCAATCGGCGCTGGACCTGTTCGACGCGCGGCTGGAGCCGGGCAGCGTCGGCTCTGGCGAGTACGTGCATTGGCTCGGCACCGACAATGCCGGGCGGGACCTGCTCTCGGCCATCCTCTACGGGCTTCGGCTGAGCCTCTCGATCGCGGTGACGGCGGGTGCCGTCGCATTGGTGGTCGGCACGGCGATCGGGCTCTCGGCGGCCTATTACGGCGGCTGGTTCGGCGCGGTGGCGATGCGGGTGGTCGACCTGCAGCTCTCCCTTCCGGCAATCCTGCTGGCGCTGGTCCTGGTGGCGGTGCTGGGCCAGGGCGTGCCGCAGCTGATGGCGGCCCTCGTGGCGGCTCAGTACGCATATTTCGCCCGTACGGCCTTCGGTGCTGCCTCGGCGGAGCGGCGCAAGGACTATGTGGAGGCCGCGCTGTCCACGCCCCTTTCCGGTGGCCGTGTCCTGTGGCGTCACCTGCTGCCCAACACCCTGCCGCCGCTGATCGTGGTGGTGACGGTGCAGATCGCCACCGCGATTTCCTTGGAGGCGACACTGAGCTTTCTTGGCCTTGGCCTGCCGGTCACGCGGCCCTCGCTCGGGCTGCTGATCGCCAACGGCTTCCAGTTCATGCTGTCGGGACGATACTGGATCTCGGTGTATCCCGGGATCGCGCTGATGGTGACGGTGCTGGCGATCAACCTTGTGGGCGACCAGCTCCGTCAGGTCATCAACCCGCGGCGGCGGCGATGAGTGGTCCCGCGATAGAAGCGCCGGCGCTGGAGGTGCGGGACCTCCGCACTGAGTTCCCTGGCCGCGCCGGTGTGGTGCGGGCGGTGGACGGGGTCAGCTTCCGGATCGGTCGTGGCCGCATCCTCGGATTGGTGGGTGAAAGCGGCTCGGGAAAGTCGGTCACCGGTTTTTCCATCCTCGGCCTGGTGGAGCCGCCCGGCCGGGTCGTGGGTGGGCAGGTGATGCTGGATGGGCAGGACATCTCCTGCCTGCCGCAAGGTGCGATGCGGCGCCTGCGTGGGGCGCGGGTGGCGATGGTGTTCCAGGATCCGCTGATGACCCTCAACCCCGTGCTCAGGATCGGCACGCAGATGGCCGCCGCCGTGCGCGCGCATGACCGTGTCTCGCGCAAGGCCGCCCTGGCCCGCGCGCGTGACGCTCTGGCTATCGTGGGCATCCCCAGCCCCACGGAGCGGCTGGAGGCCTACCCGCACCAGCTTTCCGGCGGCATGCGCCAGCGCGTGGCAATCGCCACGGCGCTGCTGCACCGCCCCACCGCCATCATTGCGGATGAACCGACCACGGCGCTGGATGTCTCGATTCAGGGGCAGATACTGGCCGAGGTGCGCCGGCTGGCCGACGAGACCGGCACCGCCTTCCTGTGGATCACCCACGACCTCGCAGTGGTGTCCTCGCTCGCGGACGATGTGTGCGTGATGTATGCGGGGCGCGTGGTGGAGCGCGGACCGGCCACACGGGTGATCGCCTCGCCCCGCCATCCCTATACCGGTGCGTTGATCGGCTCGGTGCCCTCGGGGCACGAACCGGGCGCGCGCCTGCCGCAACTTGCCGCCGGCGCTCCGCCGCGCGCCCCGGATGGCGGTCCGGATCCCGGTTGCTCCTTCCGCACGCGCTGCCCCCGCGCCCGGCCGGACTGCACCTTGCCGCCACCCGACGCCGATTTCGGCGGCGGTCAATCGGCGCTGTGCCACCACCCCCTGGAGGCGGCGCCATGACGCCGCTGCTGAAAGTCGAGCGCGTCAGCAAGCGCTTTTCCCGCCCGCCCACACTGGGCGACAGCCTCTTGCGCCTGTTCGGCAAGGCCGGGCCGCGCGCGGTCCAGGCTGTGAGCGGGGTGGACCTCCAAATCTCCCCTGGCGAGGTTCTGGGGCTGGTGGGCGAGAGTGGCTGCGGCAAGTCCACATTGGGCCGTATGGTCGCCGGCATCTACGCGCCGAGCGAGGGAAGCGTGCGCTTCAACGGCGTGCCTGTGATCTCGGGTGGGCGCAAGCGCACCTTCCGCGTGCAGATGATCCACCAGGATCCCTTTGCAAGCCTCGATCCCCGCATGCGCGTGGGTGACACCGTGGCCGAAGGACCGCTGGCGCATGGGCTGGTGCGGCGCGCGGAGGCAGATGCTTTCGTCGCGGACCTTCTGGCACGCGTCGGCCTCGATCCGGCGCTGCGCCGCCGCTACCCCCACCAGTTCTCCGGTGGCCAGCGGCAGCGCGTGGCAATCGCCCGCGCCCTCGCGCTCGGGCCGGAGTTGCTGGTGCTGGATGAACCCGTGGCATCGCTCGATGTGTCGATCCAGGCACAGGTGCTCAACCTCTTCGGCGATCTGCGGCGGGATCTGGGGCTGACCGGCCTGTTCATTTCGCATGACCTGGGCGTGGTGCGGCATGTGTCGGATCGCGTGGCG
>DATCMG010000299.1:0-10045 GCA_036563555.1 Roseomonas sp.
CGGGCGAGACGAAGCGGAGATAATTGACCATCAGCGCCCCCGCCATCGCCGCCCCCATCCCCGCGATGACGAAGGCGACGAGTTTGTAGGGATAGGTCCGCACTCCGATCGCCGCCATGCGCCGTTCCCCCTGCCGCACGCCGGCGAGGATGCGCCCGAAGCGCGAGCGCGCGAGGCGGTCCATCAGGAACAGCCAGACGGCCAGCAGCCCGAGGCATATCCAGAACAGCGTCGCCGGATCGCGCAGGTTCATCCCGAGCACCGGGGCGACGCGGCGGATCGCAAGCCCATCATCGCCGCCATAGGCCTTCAGCGAGACGAACAGAAAAAACAGCATCTGCGCGAAGGCGAGGGTGATCATGATGAACTGCACCCCCGCCGTGCGCAGCGACAGCGCGCCGATGATGGCAGCGCCGACACCCCCGACCAGGATTGCCACCGGCAAGGTCACCAGCAGGTCGTTTGACCCCGGGATGAAGCCCAGGAACGGATCGCCGGAGATGTAATGCGAGTAGAGGATACCCACGGCATAGCCACCCAGCCCGAAATAGGCCGCGTGCCCGAAGGAGACGAGCCCGGCCTGGCCGAGCAGGAGGTTCAGCGAGGAGGCCGCGATGGCGTAGATCGCGATGCGCGTGGCGAGACCCACCGTCGCCGGGCTGCCCAGCATCGGCGCCAGCACGGGGATCAGCGCCGCCAGCAGGAGCAGCAGGACGGCCCAGACCCGCTCGTCCCGCATCCAGGATTTACGCATGGGCGGGGAACAATCCGCGCGGCTTGGCCAACAGCACCAGGGCCATGAGCAGGTAAACCCCCATTGAGGCGAGCCCCGCGCCCAGCGCGTCCGCCTCCGATCCTTCCATCACCTGCCGCAGCAGCCCCGGGACATAGGCGCGCAGCAGCGTGTCCACCACGCCGACCAGCACGGCGCCGAACAGTGCCCCGCGCACCGATCCGATGCCGCCGATCACCACCACGACGAAGGTGAGGATGAGGATCTGCTCCCCCATGCCCACCTGCACCGACAGGATCGGCCCGGCCATCAGCCCGGCCAGCCCGGCCAGCAGCGCCCCCAGCCCGAAGACCAGCGTGTAGAGCAGCCGGATATCCACCCCGAGCGCCCGTACCATCTCCCGATGCGTCGCCCCCGCCCGCACGAGCATGCCGATGCGCGTGCGCTGGATCAGCAGATAAAGCCCGAGCGCGACGCCCAGCCCCACCGCGATGATCAGCAGCCGGTACACGGGGTAATCGATGCCCGGCAGGACGCGCACCGCACCACGCAGCGCCTCCGGCACATTCACGAAGAGCGGTTGCCGCCCGAAGAGCAGCACCATTCCCTCGTTGAAGAAGAGGATCAGGCCGAAGGTCGCCAGGACCTGGTCCAGGTGGTCGCGCGCATAGAGGCGCCGCAGCACCAGGAATTCCACCGCCATCCCCACGGCCGCCGCCGCCGCCAGCCCCGCCAGCAGCGCGAGAAGGGCGGAGCCGGTGGCGGAAGCCGTCACCGCCGCCGCATAGGCGCCGACCATGTAGAGCGAGCCATGGGCGAGGTTGATCACGCCCATGATCCCGAAAACAAGGGTCAGCCCCGCCGCGAGCAGGAACAGCATGACGCCAAGCTGGACTCCGTTCAGCAACTGCTCCAGCAGAAGCGCCATGCCGCGCCCCTCAGAAGCGGCACTGGGAGGCGTAGGCATCCCCGTGATCGGTCAGCACGCGATCCTTGGTGACCAATGCCGGCTTGCCGCCGACATTCTCCACCTTCAGCGCGTACCAGTCCTGCACGGGATGGTTGTTGGCCCCGAAGCGGAACTTGCCGCGCGTGCTCTCGAAATTCGCGGGCTTCATGGCGCGGTAGAAGGCCTCGGTGTCATCCACCTTGCCGCCCGTGCCCTTCAGCGCCGCGCCGATCGCCAGCGCCGTGTCGAAGCCCTGCTGCCCGTAATAGGTCGGCAGGCGGTTGTATTTCTGCTGGAAGGCCGCGACGAAGCGCTTGCTCGCCGCATTGTCGAAGTCGCTGTTCCAATGGCTGGTCACGTTGATGCCGACAGCGGCATCGCCCACCGCGTTCAGCGTCGTGCTGTCCATGGAGGGCGAGGCCAGCGCCATCGGCACATTCGCCAGCAGCCCGGCCTGGATGTATTGCCGGAGGAAGGCAATGCCGAGCCCGCCCGGATGGAACTGGTACACGCCATCCGGATTGGCCGCGCGGATCTGCGCCATCTCCGCGGCGTAGTCGGTCTGGTCGAGGCGGGTATAGACCTCGCCCGCGATCTGTCCCTTGTAGAGCCGCTTGAAGCCGGTGATCGCGTCCCGCCCCGCCTGGTAGTTCGGCGCCAGGATGAACATGCGCTTCTGGCCGAGATTGGTCGCAAGCTGCCCCGCGCTCTCATGCAGGCTGTCATTCTGCCAAGCGATGGACCAGAAGTTCTTGTGGCACTCCCGCCCCGCGAGATTGGAGGGCGACGCATTGGGCGAGACATAGATGCCGCCCGAATCCAGCACATCCGGCGCCACGGCGCCGAGCACGTTCGAGAAGACGATGCCGGTCAGCAGCTTGATGCGCTCGTTCTTCATGAAGCGCTCGGCGATCTGCTTGCCCTGGCCGGGGCGCAGCCCGTCATCCTCCACCATCACCTGCACGGCGGTGCCGCCGAGGGTTCCGCCCTCCATCTCCATGGCCAGCAGGAAGCCGTCGCGGATGTCCTGGCCGAGATAGCTGCCGGGGCCCGACAGCGAGGTGATCATCCCGATCTTCAGCGGCGCGCCCTGCGCGATGGCCGGCCGGGCGAGGCCTGACAGCCCGAGAGGCGCCAGCCCCAGGGCCGCGCCCGAGGCAAGAAGCCCACGGCGATGGATGTTCATTGGAAGCCCCCGTATCGTTTCGTTGAAGCCTAAAGGAGTTTCCGCCCGTCAGTCCACTCGCGCGTTGGATACCCGGACGAGTTCCCGCTTGGCGGCGAAATCCGCCATCACCAGGGCCACGGAGGCCTCCGGCGTGGCGGCGTGCACGGTGTAGCCGTTGGGCGTCAGGTGCCGGTCCCGGATCAACGGGTCCTCCAGCGCCGCCGCCACATCCCGCTGGATCCGCTCCAGCAGCGCCTGCGGCGTTCCCGCGGGCGCGAAAAGCCCGAACCAGGTGCGGGGATCGATCTCGGGATAGCCAGCCTCAATGAGCGTCGGCACCTCGGGAAGTTGCGGGAGGCGGGTCGGCCGCCCGACCGCCAGCGCCCGCAGCGCGCCCGTCGCCAGGAACTCGCGCGCGGAGGCAACGCCCGCCAGCGTGCCCTGCACTTCCCCCGCCACGGTCGCCAGCACGGCGGGCGTCAGCCCGCGATAGGCCACCTGCACGATTTCCACCCCCTCCCGTGCCTTGAGGGCTTCGAACAGCAGGTGCGGCTGGCTGCCCGGCCCATAGGAGCCGTAATTCAGCGTCCCCGGCCGCGCCCGCGCCGCCGCGACCAGCCCCGCCATGTCCCGTGCCTCCACGGAGGGATGGACCAGAACCATCTGGTGCACGTCCAGCAGGTAGGAAACAGCCACCAGATCCTTCATCGGATCATGCGGCAGGCGTGCATGCATATGCGGGTTGGCGGTGATCGAAGCATCCGATGTCATCAGCAGCACATGCCCGTCGGGCGGCGCCTTCGCGACCGCGTCTGTGCCGGGGATGGTCGCGCCGCCCGGGCGGTTGTCCACCGTCACCGTCTGCTTCCACACCGGCGTCAGCCGGTCCGCCAGGGCGCGCGCCAGCGCATCCAGCCCGCCACCCGGCGGATAGGGCACGACGATCCGGACCGGGCGGTCGGGCCAGGCAGGCTGGGCCATGGCGGGGCTGGCCAGGAAGGGCGTGGCGAGCAGGATACGTCTGGTCAGGGGCATGCGAGCGATTCCCGGCTTGGGTGGGCGCGGGGATGATGCAGGTTCTGCGCCGATCGCCCCAGGGGGTAAGCAGCGCTTCCCTCTGGGGCAGCCACTCAGAACAGATGCCGCTCCAGCGCTGTCAGCGTCGCCCTTGGCGCTTCCAGCTTGGCCAGGTGCCCCACTCCTTCCTGCACCTCCATCGCCGCGCCCGGGATGGCACCGGCCAGGGCGCGGCTGACATCGGGCGGATTCACCCGGTCCTCGCTTCCCACCAGGATGAGGGTCGGCGCCGCCACGCGGGGCGCGAAGTCCAGCGTGTCCGTCACGTCGCTCGCGCGGGCGGATCGCAGCAGCCCCTTGGCGTGGGTGGCCGAAAGGGTGTGGCGTACCCATTCGCCCACTGTCTCCGGCGTGCCGGGCGCCACCAGGTTGCGCCAGCGCTCGCGGGCCAGGGCCATTCCGCCGGCGGCGATGGTGTCGCGCCGCATCGCCAGCATCCGGTCCCGTTCCGCCTGCGGCTTCCAGCGCTGCCCGCGCGAGGAGCCGAGAAGGGCCAATTTCCCCACCCGCCCCGGATGCTCCGCCGCCATCACCGCCCCGATCATGGAGCCGAAGGAGGAGCCGACGACATGCGCCCGCCCCACGCCCAGCGCATCGAGCAGCGCCACCGCCACCCCGGCGTAATCCGTTGCCACCGGCGACTCCGCCGCGAAATCGGCGGACAGCCAATAACCCGGCGCGTTCCACGCGATCACCCGTGCCCGCCGGGCGAGCGCCGGCATGATGAAGCGCCAGCCCGTGCTGTTGGATCCGATGCCGTGCATCAGCAGCACCGTTTCCGGGCCGTTGCCGGCCTCCATATAGGAGAGCCGCCCGTGCTCCAGCCCCAGCGTCGCCGCGTCCAGCTCGGTGAAGCGCGTTTCGGGAAGGGGAGGCGCTTCGGTGCCGTCGGGATGGCGGATCACAGGCTTACCCACCCTTCGGGCGGCGTCTTGCCGGGGTGGAGCGTGCCGCAATGCGGGCAGGTGCGCTTTTCCTCGCTTGCGTAGAACTCGGCATAGAGTGGCGGCAGGTCCTTCACGATGTCCGTCACAACCAGCTCGATCCGGTGGACCTTGCCGTTGCACGTGAAACAGTACCACTCGAAGGCATCCTTCGACCCTTGCGGGCGGGAGCCTTCGACCACCAACCCGACGGAGCCCGCCTGCGGCCGCTGGGGCGAATGCGGCACATGGGCCGGCAGCAGGAAGACCTGGCCCTCGCGGATCGGGATGTCCTGGATGCGACCGTCCATATGCACCTTCAGCACCATGTCGCCGCGAAGTTGGTAGAAGAACTCCTCCACCGGGTCGTCGTGGAAATCCACGCGCTGGTTCGGCCCGCCGACGATCTGCACGACCGTCTCCGCATCCTCGAAAAGCAGCTTGTTGCCGACCGGCGGCTTCAGCAGATGCTCGTTCTCGGCGATCCACGCCTTGAAGTCGAAGGGCTTCCTCATCGGGGTCACTCGGCTGCCTGGCGGGTGGGGAGCTTGAGACCGCAGGAGGCGAAGGCGGCCCGCGTCGCGGCGCGTTCAGCCTCTGTCAGTTGCAGCATCGGCCGCCGCACCGGCCCGCCGGCCTGGCCCAGCAGCTCCATCCAGTATTTCGTATGCGCCTGCGGCTTCCCGCCCGGCTTGGTCGAACGGATCGCCTGCCGCACCGGGGCGAGGCTGTCGAAGACCCGCCGTGCCTCCTCCGCGCGCCCGGCGAAGGCGAGGTCTGTGTACTCGCGCATCCGCCTGTCGGCCGAGGTCTGCAGCATGGCGGGCGGGGAGGAACAGAGATAAAGCCTCCATCCCAGCTCCAGGATGTTGTCCAGCCACTCATCCTCGCTGGCCGTGCTGACCAGCAGCGAATCGCCGGCGCGGCGCGACAGCTCGGCATACATCTCGCGCGGCACGGAATACTTGATCGCGACCACGCTCGGGATCTCCGCGATCCGCAGGCACAGGTCGGGGCTCATCAGATAGCCGCTGTCCGGATGGGACCACAGCGCGATGCCGAGCCGCGTGCGCTCGCTGATATGGCGGTAGTATTCGAGCAGCGTCTCGTCCCGGTCGTGCACGAAATGCAGCACCGGGGCATGCACCACGATGAAGTCGGCGCCGCAGGCTTCGGCATGGGCGGCCAGGTCCAGCACCGTGTCCAGGTTCTGGTCGGAGCAGGACATGATGGTCCGCTTGCCGCAGTCCCGCGCCACCTCGGCGGCGATGGTGAAGCTCCGCTTCCGCTCCTCCACCGACATGGAGAAGAACTCGCCCTGCTTGCCGGCGACGAAAACCCCGTCCACCCCGAGATCGGTGAACCAGTGCCGCAGATTCGCCCGGAAGCCCGCTTCGTCCAGGGACAGGTCGGGGCGGAACGGGGTTGGCGCCGCGCACCAGATCCCGCGCAGATGGCTGCGGGCGAAGGCCTTCGCCCCGGCCCGGTCATAGGTCCCGCTCATCGCCTGCCCTCCCATGGGGAGCGCAGCCTATCGGCAGGCACGGCGCCGGGGGAAGCCCATGCGCGCCCGGTGCGTTGCACCCTTCCAAAGGTTTTATGCCAGACCTTCCACATGGAGCGTGCAATCCCGGCCGCGAGCCGCCTAGTATGACCGCTGGCACCTGGAGGTGGCGTTGGAGGCAATACGGCTGCTGATCGAGTTGGCGGGTGAGGCTGCCCTTCTCCTCTTCGGACTGCACCTCGTGCAGCGCGGGGTGGAGGGCGCCTTCGGCTCGAACCTCCGCCGCGTGGTCGGCGTTGCCCTCGGCTCCCGGCTGCGTGCCTTCCTGGCGGGGCTCGGCATCACCGCTGCCCTCCAGAGCAGCACCGCCGCCGCCCTGATGGTGAGCGGGCTCGCGGCCCAGGGGGCGCTGGGGCTGGAACCGGCCCTGGCCGCCATGCTCGGCGCCAATGTGGGCACCGCCCTGATCGTCCAGCTCCTGTCCTTTGATGTGCGGGCGGTCTTCCCGGCCCTGATGCTGCTCGGCTGGGCCGCCTATCGCCGCCCCGCAACCCGCCAGCAGGAGGCCGGACGCGCGGTGATGGGGCTCGGCCTCATGCTCGGCGCCCTGCACCTGATGCTGGACAGCATGGCCCCGCTCCAGGCCTCCCCGGCCTTCCGGGAGGTGCTGCACCTGCTCGAGGACTCGCCGCTGCTCAACCTGGTCGCGGCCGCGTTGCTCGCCTGGGCCATGCATTCCTCCGTCGCGGCGGTGCTGCTGGTCGGCTCGCTTGCCGGTGCCGGCGCCCTCGGCCCGCAGGCGGCGGTGGCCATGGTGGTCGGCGCCAATCTCGGCAGCGCCATTACCCCGGTGCTGGCCGCACGCAATGACGCGCGGGACCTCTCCCGCCAGCGCCTGCCGATCGGCAATCTGGTGAACCGCCTGGCCGGCGCCGCGCTGGCCCTCGCCCTGCTCGGTCCGGCAACGGACGCGCTGCGCGCGCTCGACCCGGCTCCCGTGCGGCTGGTGGCCAACGCCCATCTGGCCTTCAACCTGATCCTCGCCCTCGTTACCCTGCCCTTCCTCGGCCCCTTCGGCCGTATCCTCACGCGCCTCCTGCCCGCCCCGCCGGCCGCGGCCGATGCCGGCGCGCCGCGCTACCTGGACCCCGAGGCGGTCTCCACCCCCGCCGTCGCGCTGTCCAACGCCGCGCGGGAGGTGCTGCGCATCGCCGACGAGGTCGAGGCGATGCTGCGCGACGCCGCCGCCGCCCTGCGCCGCGCCGATATTGACCGCGCCAAGGCAACGGCCCGCCGGGATGACGTGGTCGACAATCTCCACCGCGCCGTCCACACCTATCTCGCCGGCCTGCCGCGCGAGACCCTTTCCTCCGCCGAGGTCACGCGGCTTGAGGAGATCCGCGACGTCGCCATCGTGCTGGAGCATGTCGGCGACATGGTGGAACGCGGCCTGGCCCGCCACGCCACCCGCGCCGCCCGCCGCGGCACCGCCCTGCCGCCCGCGCTGGCTGAGGAACTGGCCGGCCTGCACAACCGCGCCATTGCCCAGCTTCGGCTGGCGGTTGCGGTCTTCATGGGCAATGACCCCGCCGCCGCCCGCCAACTGGTGGTCGAGAAGGAGGCCTGGCGCCAGGCCGAGCGCGCCGCCGTCGCGCGCCTTGGCCGCAGCGCCGACGACGCCACCGCCGCCACCGCAAGGCTGGCGCTGGACGTGACCCGCGATCTCAAGGGTATCGCCGGCCATCTGGCGGGCATCGCCCATCCACTGTTGGAACGGGAGGGCCTGCTGCGCGTCAGCCGCCTGCGCGCGCCACCCGCTGCCTAGCGCAGGCGCTGTGTCTTTTCCCGCATCGCCCGCTCCGCCAGTACGCCTTCCACCAGCGCGAAGAAGTGCGGCCCGTCATTGACGAGGTAGCGGTGCGCCGCCTCGGGATGATGCTGCAGGTTCAGCGTCCTGCCCGGGCTGTCCAGCCAAAGCTCCATGAAGCGCCGCAGCGAATCCACATCCATCGGATGCCGCCCATGCAGCCAGGCGATGGAGCAGGACCGCTCACCATAGGCCAGCTCGTCCAGGTTCACGCGCCGGGGGATCCGCAGGATGTTCGCCCGCAGCTCCGGCCCGCCCAGCGCCGCCGCGGCGTCCAGGTTCACCTGCGGGTTGCTCACCACCGCATTCGCATCCCACCGCAACGCCCAGCGCAGCGCCGCATAGCCGGCCATCGACGATCCGAAGAACACCACATCCGCCGGCGCGTAGCCCGCGCAGACGGCATCCACCACGGCGTCATGGGCCGCGCCCGCATCCTCCCGCAGATAGAAGCTGTTCAGCGGATCGCGCAGCGCCAGCACGTCGCCCTTCCAGATCCGCTCCACCGTCTCCAGCGCGGCATAGCGATCGCCGCTCTTATGGGTCGCGATCGTCACCAGCAGGCGCCGCCGCGCGCCCTCCGCCTTATCCCGCACCACATGCACATAGGGCAGCTCGCCCAGCACCAGCTCGTGCCGCGCCAGGATGGTCCGGTACGCCTCACTCTCCTCCGCCACGCCCGCCCCTCTCCAGCACCGCCCGCAACTCGCTCACCACCCCGGGCGGCAAGCGCCGGATCGAATCCGCCAGCCGGTTCGCCAGCTCCGTCGCCTCGGGCGAAAGCCCCGCCGTGTCCAGCACCACGCGCGGCCGGGAGAGCTGCGCGAGCCGCCGCAGCTCGTCCGCGTCATCCCAGATGAGGCCGAGATACTCGCAGACCTGATGCACCAGCCCGAGCGAGGGCGCGCCCCGCCGCCCATGCTCCAACGCCGAGAGATAGGCCGAGGAGACCTGCATCGCCCCCGCCATCTCCCGCAACGTCACGCCCCGCTCGGCCCGCCACTGCCGCAGCCTCGCGCCGAAGGGCGTCATGGCGTCAGGTGGCGGGTGCGAGGCCCAGCATCTGCCGTGCCTCGGCCGGTGTCGCCGGCCGGCGGCCATGGCGGGATGCCGCCTCCGCCGCCATCCGCACCAGCTCCGCATTGCCGGCGGCCAGGCGATCGCGCGAGACGCGGATATTGTCCTCCAGCCCCGTCCGCACGCCCTGCGCGCCGCGCGCCAGCACCCATTCCATCACCCGCGCCTGGTTCACGCCGATCCCGGCGGCCGTCCAGGTGGCTTCCGGCAGCACGCGGCGTAGCTCGCCCAGCATCAGGTCCAGCAGATGTTCCTCGGCCGGCATGGCGTTCTTCACGCCCATGACGAATTGCACATGCGGGCGGGCATTCATCAGCCCGGCCTCCAGCAGCCGCCGGGCGCCATGCAGGTGCGACAGGTCGAAGATCTCGATCTCCGGCAGCACGCCATTGTCGCGCATGCCCGCCGCCAACTGCTCCACCAGCGCTGCCGGGTTCTCATAGACGATGGTCGGGAAGTTCACCGACCCCGTGGAGAGCGAGGCCATGTCGGGCCGCAGCGGCAGGGACGACCCGCGCGCGGAGGGATCCCGCCCCCGCCCGCCGGTCGAGAACTGAACGATCATCCCGGGGCAGTGCTTCCGCACCCCCTCCTGCACCTGCGCGAAGAGCGCGGGATCGGAGGAGGAGGACTCATCCGGGTTCCGCACATGGATATGCACCAGCGACGCCCCGGCCTCGAAGGCCTCATGGGTGGATTCGATCTGCTCGGCGGGCGTGACGGGCACCGCCGGGTTGTCCTTCTTCC
>DATCMG010000303.1:0-2906 GCA_036563555.1 Roseomonas sp.
CTGGCCGGGCGCCAGCCCGTGATCACCCGCGTCGATCGCGGCGACCAGCCGCCGCTCTGGCGGATTCGCACCATCGGGCTGCCGGACGCCAGGGCGGCCCAGGCGCTCTGCACCTCCGCCAAGGCGAAGGGCGCCCCCTGCGCCGTGCTCGGCGGATGAGGCCCCGTGCGGCCGTTACCGGCCTGTCCGGCCTGTCGCTGACGCCGGAGGAGGCAGCGCTGCTGCGCGCCACCCCGCCGGCGGGGGTGATCCTGTTCCGTCGTAATGTGGACAATCCGGCCCAGCTTGCCGCGCTGACCGCCTCGATCCGCGACCTTCTCGGCGAGGAGGCGCCGATCCTGGTGGACCAGGAGGGCGGCCGCGTCGCTCGCCTCCGCCCGCCTTACTGGCCATCCTTCCCGCCCGCCGCGAGCTTCGAGGGCGCGCCCGCTGCCCGCGCGGCCGCCAATGCCGCGCTGCTCGGCGCCCATTGCAGCGCCATGGGGCTGGACGTGGTTTGCGCCCCGGTGCTCGATCTTCGTGTGCCCGGCGCGCATGACGTGATCGGCGACCGCGCCTTCTCCGAGGATCCCGCCGAGGTCGCACGGCTGGGCGAGGCCTGGATCGAGGGGCTGATGGCCGCCGGCTGCGTGCCCGTCATCAAGCACATCCCCGGCCATGGCCGCGCCATGGCGGACAGCCACTTCGCCCTGCCGCGCGTGGAGATATGCGCCGCGACCCTGGCCGCGGACATCGCGCCCTTCCGCAGGGTCTGCGAGCGCGATGCCGGCCGGCACCTCTGGGCCATGACCGCCCATGTCACCTATGCCGCGATCGACCCGGACCTGCCCGCCACGCTTTCCCCAGGGCTGATCGGCCGCACCATCCGGGGCGAGATCGGCTTTGACGGCGTGCTGGTCTCGGATGACCTGGTGATGGGCGCGCTGGGCGGCTTCGGCGGCAACCTTGCCGAAGCTTCGCTCCTGGCCGGCTGCGACCTCGTCCTGCACTGCAACGGCGTGCTGGCCGACACGGCCGCGCTGCTGCGTGACTGCCCGTTCCTGACGCCGCGCGCCGAGGCCCGGATGGCTGCCGCGCGGGAGGCAATGCTCGCCTCCCGCCCCCCGGCCCGTGCCGCCGCCGCGGGCCGCCCGGTTGCCAGCGCCCCCCACGCCCTGACCGACGCCTGAGGGTAAATGGACTGGCTCCCGGACTTCCTGGCGGCCGCCTTGGCCGCCATCCTGGCGATCACCCTGCATGAGGCCGCGCATGGCTATGCCGCCCGCGCCCTGGGCGATGACACTGCCGCGCGGCTTGGCCGCCTTTCGCTGAACCCGCTACGGCACGTCGATCCCATGGGGACGCTGGTTGTGCCGGGGCTGCTGCTGATTTCGCAGCTCGCCGTCTCCGGGCGGGTCGATGTGATGTTCGGCTGGGCGAAGCCGGTGCCGGTAAATGTCATGGCGCTTCGGAACCCACGATTCGGCATGGTGCTGGTGGCCGCGGCCGGACCCGCGATGAATGTCGCGATCGCCTTCGCTGCCGCGCTGCTTCTGCACCCGCTGCAGGGGCCGGGCGGGGACAATGTGATGGATTGGATCGAGGGCTTTCTCATCCTCTCCCTCATCGGCAACCTCGTGCTGGCGGCCTTCAACCTGCTGCCCATTCCGCCCCTGGATGGCGGGCGGATCCTGGGCGGGCTGCTGCCGTCGGCAATCGGCATCCCCTTCCTGCGGCTGGAGCGCTTCGGGCTGTTCATCGTGCTGGGGCTGCTCTTCCTGCTGCCGACCCTGGCGAAGGGCGTCGATCCGCTGCGCTGGCTCGTCGCGGCCGTCGTCTTCCCGGCCGCCCGGGCCATCCTGGCCATCACGGGGCATGGGGGATGAGCGCCCCCGAGCCGTCGCTGGTGGTGACGCTGGACGGCTTCGAGGGGCCGCTCGACCTGCTGCTGGACCTCGCCCGTGCGCAGAAGGTGGATATCGCGAAGATCTCCATCCTTTCCCTGGTGGACCAGTATCTCGCGGTCATCGAGGGCGCGCGGCGCGTGCGGCTGGAACTGGCGGCGGATTGGCTGGTCATGGCCGCCTGGCTCGCCTGGCTGAAATCCCGCCTGCTGCTGCCCGACGACCCCGAGGCGGAGCAGGACGCCGAGTCGCTGGCCGAGGCCCTGGCCGACCGGCTGCGAGAGCTGGAGCGGATGCGCGAGGCCGCCGCCTGGCTGGGGCAGCGGCCCTTCCTCGGCCGCGACGTCATGGCGCGCGGGGCACCGGAGAACCTGGTGCTGGAGGACCGATCGGCCCTCGCCGCCGACCTGCCGGGCCTTCTGCGCGCCTATGGCGACGTGCTGCGCCGCGCCGCCGCGCGCCGCCCCTATCGTCCGAAGCCGCGGCGGATCTGGTCGGTGCAGGACGCGCTCGGCCGTCTCCGCGCCCTGGTGGGCCACACGCCCGGCTGGGCCGAGCTGTCCGGCTTCCTGCCCGAAGCCGAGATGGACCCGACGGAGCGCCGCGCGGCGCTTGCCAGCACCCTTGTCGCCGGGCTCGAACTGGCCAAGACCGGCGCGGCCGAGCTGCGCCAGGACGCCCCCTTCGCCCCCATTTTGCTGCGTCCCCCTCGTGAGGCCAGCCTGAGCGCGGAGCATCGCGATGCCGACGCCGCCTGACCCCGACGACCTGCCCGAACCCGCGGCTGCCGCGGAGCCGGATGGCATGGTTCCCCCGCCGGACAGCCCACAGCCTGATGCCGCCCCGGCATCCGAAGGGGCCGCACTGCCGCCTGGCCTGCCGGACGACCTGCCCGGCCAGGCCGACCCATCGGAGCCGCCGCCATCCATGGCGCCGCATCCCGAGGATTCGCCGCCGGGCCATGAGGAGCTGCCACCCTCGCCCGAGGCGCTGCGGATTGCGGAGGCGTTCGTTTTCGCCTCC
>DATCMG010000335.1:0-3499 GCA_036563555.1 Roseomonas sp.
ATAGGATTTGTCGTCCGGCCTGGCATGCCAGTGTCAGGCAAGAAGGCTGGATGCGCAGCCGAAGGACTTTGTTGCGGAAGCACTCCACGCCTTGGCCATGACGTGTATTTTTCTCCCGTTCTACAACCTTGCATGTTAGACCGGCGAGCGCGCGTTCTACGAACACCCGCTGCACGCAAAAGGAGAGTTGCGGCGCCCACCAGCCGTATTCCATGCGGCAGCCCGGAGGAATCGATGCCAAAGGGCTGCCGTTACACCGCCCGCGCGAGCCCCGGCAGCGCAAGGATCAGATTTTGCGGATTGAAAGGCTTTTCCCAATGCGGGACATGCTCCAACCGCGAAGGCAAGGCTCCCCGCCCGTAACCCGTGGCCAGCACGAACGGAATGCCTCGCTCGGTCAGGGCATCCGCGACGGCGTAGGTCGCTTCGCCCTGCAGATTGATATCGAGCACTGCGATATCGATTCGTTCCTGCAGGGACAGCAGATTAAGAGCCTGGTCCCGGCTCGGCACCGGACCAAGCACTTCGGCCCCGGCTTCCTTGAGTGCATTCATGAGGTCGTCCGCGATGAAGAACTCGTCCTCGACGACAAGCACGCGGCAGCCGCTCAGGCCAGCCTGCGGCTCCCCTGCTCTGACGGTCATGAGCGTTCTCCTCGAGGTTCCTGCACACGAAAGCGCGATTTTGCATCTGTCGTGCATTATCACAAGTTAAGGAAGCACAACCACAAGACGTTAGGACATAGGGGACCGACCGGTGAAACGATGCACAACCCCCTGATCAACAAGCTGGAGCAATTCACGAAATTGTCATTAGGGGACAGGCTGGTTCTGGACCAGCTCTCCATCGAAACTGTCCGCCTGATCGGGCCGCGCGAGGATATCATCCGCGAGGGCGAGCGGCCCCATTCCCTGAGCATCGTCCTGTCCGGCTGGGCATGCCGCTACAAATACCTGGAGGATGGGCGGCGCCAGATCCTCTCCTTCCTCCTGCCCGGCGATCTTTGCGACAGCCACGTCTTCGTCCTGCGTGAGATGGACCACTCGATCGGCTCGCTCACGCCCATGAGCGTCGCGCAGATCCCGCGCCGCAGGATCGAGGAGGTTGTCCTCGGCCATCCGCGCATTTCCCAGGCGCTGTGGTGGGATTTACTGGTGAGCACGGCCGTCCAGCGCGAATGGACCGTCAGCCTCGGCCAGCGCGACGCGCTGGAGCGCATGGCGCATCTGCTCTGCGAGATCTTCCTGCGGATGCGCAGCATCGGGCTGGCCAATGGAGATAGCTGCGACCTGCCGCTGACCCAGATGGAACTGGCGGATGCGATGGGTCTCTCCGCGGTGCATGTCAACCGCACCCTGCAGGAGCTGCGTGCGGCGAAGCTGATCACCCTCAAGGGCAAGACACTGACCATTCCGGATCTGGAGGCGCTCCAGAATGCCGCGCAATTCAACCCCAACTACCTGCATCTCGATCACGAGGGAGAGCACCTCGACGCGAATGAGTAGATCATGTTTCTCCCGCAGGGCCGCTCGAAGCCGCCGGAGCACGGCCTCGATCTCCCCGAGGCGCGAAGCGCCTCGCCGGGCATGGCCGTGTTTGTTGCAACCGAACTGGTGAGGCAGGGATATTGACTGAGACGGAAACTGGCCTCTCCCGCGCCTGGCCCCCTGGTGGCGGCATGATGGGGGAGCAGATCCGGGCGCATGACTGGGCTGGCACGCCGCTGGGTCCGGCCACGGCCTGGGAGCCGAGCCTGCGGACGGCGATCGAGCTATGCCTGTCCTCCGCCTTCCCGGGCTTTGTCTTCTGGGGGGATGATCTCGTCCAGTTCTACAACGATGCCGCGATACCCTTGATGCGGGACCGGCATCCCGCCGCCCTGGGCCGACCGCTCCGTGAATTCCGGCGTGACGCGTTGGAGGCGCTGCAACCGCTGGCCGAGCGTGTCATGCAGCGTGGCGAGACGGTGTTCCAGGTTGACTTCGCATTTCCGGGGCATCCCACGGATGCGGAGGAGGAACTCTTCACCTTCTCCTGCGGGCCCCTGCGCGATGCGGCAGGGCGCGTGGCCGGAATGACCGCGACCGTGATCGAGACCACGCAGCATGTGCGGATCGAAGCCGGGCTGCGGGAAAGCCGGCGGCGGCTACGCTCCCTGATCGAAGGCATCCCGCAGCTCGTCTGGCGTTCGGCGCGGGCCGGGCACTGGACTTGGTGCAGCCCGCAATGGACAGCCCATACCGGCCTGACGGAGGTGGAAAGCCTCGGAGCCGGATGGCTTGCCGCCCTGCACCCCGAGGACCGCGAGGCCGCCATGGCCGCATGGAGGCGTGCCGATGCGGGGGAGGACTTCGAGGCCGAGTACCGGATCCGCAGCGCCGGCGAGGATCGCTACTGCTGGTTCCAGACACGCGCGACACCGCTGCGTGACGAAAAGGGGCGCACGCTGGAATGGCTCGGCACCTCCACCGACGTGGACGAACTGCGCGGCATGGAGCAGCGCCAGAGGCTCCTGCTCGCCGAGCTGCAGCACCGTGTCCGCAACACGCTGGGCGTGATCCGCTCCATCATCCGCCGCACGGTGCAGGCGAGCGGGTCCATCGAGGATCTCTCCCTGCATCTGGACGGGCGCATCAACGCCTTCGCCCGGGTGCAGGCCGCCGTGGCCCGCGACCCCACCGCCGGGCTCGACCTCGCGCAGCTCATCGCGGATGAGCTGCTGGCCCATGCCGCGCGGGAGGGCGAACAGGTGGTGATCGAGGGACCACTGGTGCAACTGCAGCCGAAGGCGGCGGAGACGCTGGGCCTAGCGATCCATGAGCTGACCACCAACGCCGTGAAATACGGCGCGCTTTCAGCCTCCGAGGGAAAGATTAAGGTGACGTGGCAGGTGGAGCGGCGAACCGGCTCCCCCCAGCTCGTGCTGTCCTGGCAGGAGAGTGGTGTACCGGGCGGGGCGGCCACGACAAGGCGCCGCGGCTTCGGCACCGAACTGCTGGAACGGACCCTCCCCTATGACCTGCAGGCCGAGGTCCGGCAGGTGTTCGGGGCAGGAGGCCTCCATTGCACGATCACCCTGCCCTTCTCGGACCGCGTGGCGATCGGCGGCACGCCAGCCGCCGCGACGTGAGGCGCAGGCCGCGCCGCGGTCAGACCAAGCCAAGGCTGCGCAGGGTTCCCGTCAGCGCCGGCATGCCAATCGGCTTCTCGAGATGCGGCGTGTCGCCGAAGCGGGGATCGAGCGTCCCCGCATCATAGCCTGTCGTAAAGATGAAGGGCGTGCCGGCCGCTTGCAGGGCATCGGCGACGGTATAGACCGTCTCGCCATCGAGGTTCACGTCCAGCAGGGCGAGATCCGGCCGGCCAGCCGCCAGTATCGCGAGCGCCGCCGATACCTGCGCCACGGGACCGACCACGGTCCCGCCGAGCCGCTCGACCAGCGCGCACATCTCATCCGCGATCAGGTATTGATCCTCCACGATGAGCACGGAACGGCCCG
>DATCMG010000374.1:0-3717 GCA_036563555.1 Roseomonas sp.
ATGCGGCCTCCCGCAGCAGGGCCGCCCGAACAGGCCCGGCATCGCCGGCGGGGATGCCGACCTCAGCTTCGGCCAGCACCTGGAACAGCACGCGCCAGCCGGGCTCCACCGAGGCCGGATCCCGATCGAAGGCGGCCTGCATCATGGCCAGGTAGTCGTAGCTGATGCCGGACAGCGGCGATGATGGCATCGGAGATTCCTCCTTGCGGGTGGCGCCGCAATGCCGGCGGGGCGATACGGTCCGGCGAGTTCTGGGAATCAGAATACCAGCCTCTCGGCAACGGGCCATGCGGCCGAGGCCATAAAAGCTATAACCGGATTGGCGTAGCCTGAGCTGGATGCCAGGATGGCACGAGGTGGGAGGAACCGAACCAGCGATGGACCTGCTGGAGATTCGTTACTTTGTGGAGACTGCGGCGGCTGGCAGCCTCTCCCGCGCCGCAGTCCGCCTTGGCGTCAGCCAGCCCGCACTGAGTCGGCAGATCGGCAAGCTGGAGGATGACCTGCAGCGAGAGCTGTTCTACCGCCACGGCCGAGGCGTCAGCCTGACCGATGCAGGGCGGCGCTTCCTCGAAGTGGCCGAGGGAGTCATCCAACAACTCAGCGACGTGCAGGCTGAGATCGCGACTGGCACGCTGGACGCCGCCGGTAGCGTGACACTCGGCATTCCGCCCTCCCTCGCGGCCAGCATGGGAGCGGATTTGGCGCTTCGCTTCGCCGAGCAGTTTCCAAAGGCCAAGCTGCGGATCCGCGAGGCGTTCAGCGCAATCCTGCTGGAATGGACGGAGTCGGCGCGGTTAGATCTTGCTGTGCTCTACGATGCGCGGAGCAGCCCGAGCCTGATCGCCACTCCGTTGCTGTTGGAGGACTTGTTTCTGATCGAGCCCGGCCCTCCACACAGCGGCGAGCGGGCTGTGCCGGTACAGCTCTCCGAGTTGGCGGAGCGGGACTGCGTGCTTCCAGGGCCGGAAAACGGCCTGCGCCGCGTTCTGGACGCGGCCTGCGCGGCTGAGGGAGTGCGGCCGCGCGTCCTCACGGAGGTGGATTGCGTCGCGGCCATAAAGCAGCTGGTGGAGCGAGGCGTGGGCCCGACCGTACTGCCGTTCGGCGCCGTGCATCGGGAGGTGCAGGACGGGCGACTGCGCGTGCGGCCCTTCGCCTCTCCCTCCATGCGCGCGCTGCTCGTGATCGCCACGCCCTCCCACAGGCCGGTGACGCCGCTCGTGCGGGCCGCGGTGGCGATTGTGCAGGATGAGGTGGAGCGGCTGATGCCGCTCGACGTGCTGCGCGGCGTCACGCGCAACCCCGATGGTTCGCGGCTGCGCCACCGGGCCGCGGTGCCGCGCGCCGGCGGGGCGGACGCGGCCTGAGGGCGTCAGGCGGCCACTGCCGGAGCTGCGGCGCGGATGCGGGCCGCCAGGGCCTGCGCGGTGGCGCGGGTGCCAAGGCCGCCGCCGACATCCCGCGTCGCCTCACCCGCGGCGATGGCGCCGGCCACGGCTTGCTGGATGGCGGCGCCGGCCTCCGAGTAGCGCGCCTCGGACGTGCGGCGGCCGTGCCAGTCCAGCAGCAGGGCGGCTGAAAGGACGAGGGAGAAGGGGTTCGCCACGTCCTGCCCGGCGATGTCGGGCGCCGAGCCATGGGCGGCCTGCGCCATGGCGTGCTCCGCCCCTGCGTTGAGGGAGCCGCCCAGGCCGAGGCTGCCGGAGAGCTCCGCCGTGAGATCCGAAAGGATGTCCCCGAACATGTTCGTGGTCACCACGACATCGAAGCGGCCGGGGTTGCGGACGACATGCGCCATCATCGCGTCCACGATCACCGTGTCGAGCGTGACGGCGGGGTAGCGGGCCGCGACCGCCTGGCAGGCATCGAGGAAGAGCCCGTCCGTCACCTTGAGCACATTGGCCTTGTGGACTGCGGTCACGCGCCGGTCCCGTTGCATCGCCAGTTCGAAGGCGGCAACGGCGATGCGGAGGGAGCTGGGGCGCGTGATGCGGCGCATCGATATCGCAACGTCGGGCGTGACGAGGATCTCCCCGTTTCCTGCCTCCATGTTGCGGTCGGCGTAGAATCCCTCCGTGTTCTCGCGGACGACCACCAGGTCGAACTCTCCGACCTTTCCGGGCAGGCCGGGATAGGTGCGGGCGGGGCGGATGTTGGCGAAGAGATCCAGCCCCTTGCGAAAGAACTTGGAGGGATTGATCTCGCCCTTGCTCTCGTCGCGGAAGTCGAAGCTGGCGGTGGGACCGAGGATGAGGCCGTCCGCCGACCGCGCCTGATCCAGCAACTCAGGGCGTACGGTCGTGCCGTGGCGACGGTGGCTCTCATGGCCGACCACGTCATGCGCCAGTTCCAGGGGCAGACCGAAGCGGGCGGCGGCCTCCGTCACGGCCAGGGCCGCGGCCTCGGTGATCTCGGGGCCGATCCCGTCTCCCGGCAGAACCAGAATCTTCATGTCCGGATCCTTACTCCTACCCAAGCGGCCTCCGGGCCGGGGTGATGGACACGCTAAGGCCACACCGCGTTGCGGGCGAGGCGTGCGGGGTTATAGAAGCTATTACACGCCTTCGGCGGCCATCACCTATCGTTGTTATAGCTAGTATAACGCCGAGAGGAGACCCTGCCCGGGCGTACCGGGCGCTAGGCTCCCCACCAGAAAACTGGGGAGAAACGCCATGAACCGCGCTTTGCTCGGCCGGCCGTCCCGTGGGGGCGCCCGATGAACCATATTCGCTCTCCGTTCACCGTGACGCGGCTCGCCGGCGCTCTCGGGGCCGAGATCACCGGCGTTGATTTGCGCTCCGCGGATGAGCGCCTCATCAGCCAGATCCGGGAAACCTGGCTAGAGCACTCCGTGGTGTTCTTCCGGGACCAGTCGCTCGGGCCCAAGGAGTTCAGCGCCTTCGCACGCAGCTTTGGCGAGGTGGTGCACTACCCGTTCCTCAAGGGCCTGGACGAGGCTCCGGAGGTGATCACCGTCGCGAAGCTCGAACATGAGCGAGTGAACTTCGGGGGGCTGTGGCACACCGACACCGCCTATCTCGAGCGTCCGCCCATGGCCACCATGCTGATTGCACGCGAGGTGCCGCCCGTAGGCGGGGACACACTCTTCGCGAGCGGCTACGCGGCCTATGAGGCCCTGTCGGATGGCATGAAGCAGTTGCTGGAGCCACTGCGCGCAGTCAATAGCTCCGCCCAGGCCGAGAAGACCCGCACGCGCGAGGACCGGAAGGCAGGCGAAGAGCGCCAGGTTCTCGACGCCGTCCACCCGGTGGTGCGCACCCATCCGGAGACGGGACGCAAGGCGCTCTACGTCAGCGGCGGCCACACTGCCCGTTTCGTCGGCATGACCGAGGATGAGAGTGCCGGACTGCTGAATTACCTGTTCATGCACCAGGTGCGACCGGAGTTTACCTGCCGCTTCCGCTGGGAGCCCGGGTCGATCGCGTTCTGGGACAACCGCTGCGCCCTGCACAATCCGGTCAATGACTACCACGGCTCCCGGCGGATCATGCACCGCGTGACGCTGGCGGGGGACGTGCCGAGATGAGCCGCGACGTGCTCCGCCTCCCCCGGCGCGGGCTCCTGGCCGGCCTCGGTGCCATGTCAGCGCTTCCGGCAGCGCGCGCGCAGCCGGCCTGGCGGGCCACACGTCCGATTTCCATGATCGTCCCCTTCTCGGCCGGTGGTACCACGGATGTGATGGCACGCCTGATC
>DATCMG010000375.1:0-1948 GCA_036563555.1 Roseomonas sp.
TGGGATGCCAGCCTGGAAGAAGCCCAGCGCGCCAAGCTGGAGATAATCTGCCGCAAGCTGCGGCTTCAGCCCGGCGAGCGCTTCCTCGATATCGGCTGCGGCTGGGGCGGCCTGGTCTGCCATGCCGCGCAGCATTTCGGCGTCACCGCGCATGGCGTGACGCTCTCCCAGGCCCAACTCGATTTCGCCCGCGCCAAGATCGCCCGGCTGGGCCTCCAGGATCGCGTGACCGTCGAGCTGAAGGACTACAAGGAACTCACCGGCGAATACGACAAGATCGCCTCCATCGGCATGTTCGAGCATGTCGGGCTCGACAACCACGCCGCCTACTTCACCCAGATGCGGAGCCTGCTGCGCCCGCGCGGCCTCATCCTCAACCACGCCATCGCCCGCCCCGCGAAGAAGGACCTGAAGACCTTCCGCCGCAAGCGCCCCGAATTCGCCGCCCTGACCCGCTACATCTTCCCCGGCGGCGAGCTGGACTATATCGGCCTTTCCCTCGCCAACCTCGAACGCCATGGCTTCGAGGTGCATGACGTGGAGGGCTGGCGCGAGCATTACGGCCGCACCTGCCGCCTCTGGACCGAACGCCTCCACGCGAACCGAGAAGCGGCGGAACGCGAGGTCGGCGCCGCCAAGACGCGGCTGTGGCTCCTCTATCTCGCCGGTTGCGCGCTGGCCTTCGAGCGGGGCGGCGTAGGCATCTTCCAGACCCTCGCCTCGAAGCGCGCCCGCGGGCCGAGCGGGCTGCCGCCGACGCGGGCCGATCTCTACCGGTGACGAGCCCGGAAAGACTCACGCGCCGGTCCGTCGCGCCGCCCCGCTCGCGCTTCAACCCCACCCCATCCTGGGCTACCCTTGCCGGCGTGACCGCCCCCACCTCCCGTCGCGCCGCCATCACGGCCCTGGCGCTCCTCCTTGCCGTGCTTCCGGCCGCCGCGCAGCAGCCCCCCTCTCCCCAGGGCGCCGCGTCCGGCCCCGCTGACGAATCCGCCGAGCCCGGCGTCCCGTCGGATCCCGCCGCCGCGCCCCCGGGCGCCGCCGACCTTTCCGCCGCCCCCCTTCCCTCCCTTCCGGCGGATGTCGCCAACCTCACCCTGCCCGCGGATTTCACCCGCATTCCGCTGGGCGGCTGGCGCATCGCCGGCCGCGCCGGCCAGGGCGAGCCCGACCACAATGCCCGCCTCGCCATCGAAACCATCGGCCGCTACCTCGCCCAGCAGACCACCGGCCGGGTGACCATCCTCGCCCAGGCCGCCGGACCCGCCGACGACCCCTCCGTCGCCCGCCGCACCAGCCTCGCCCGCGCCATCACGGTGAAGGCCTCGCTCGTCCGCGGCGGCCTTCCCGGCACCCGCATCGACATCCGCCCCATGGGCCGCACGCCGGAAGGACTGGACGCCATCGACATCATCGCGCCCCCCGCCCCCCGCCCGCGCGACCAGGCGGCCGCGCCCACCACGCCGCCACCCGCGCAAAGAGGCGGCTGACCACCATGACGAGCCCCACCCGCTACCTCCTCCGGATGGTCCTCTTCCTCGTCTGCGTGGCGGTCGTCGCCGCCCTGCTCTTCGGGGAGTTGCGCCACGCCTTCGCCGTGAACCCGGTGCTGAACGCCCTGATCCTCGGCGTCCTCCTGCTCGGCACGGGCTGGTGCATCCGCCAGGTGATGCTCCTGAAGAACGAGGTGGACTGGCTGGAGGCCTTCCGCGCCACGCAGGCCGGGCAGGGCCAGGGCCAGCCCACCCAGCCGCCGCCCCGCCTCCTGGCCCCCATGGCCTCGATGCTCGCCACCCGCCGCTCCGACCGCCTGTCCCTCTCCACCGGCGCCATGCGCAGCGTGCTGGACGGCATCGCCTCCCGCCTCGACGAACAGCGGGAGCTCTCCCGCTACATGACGGGGCTGCTGATCTTCCTCGGCCTGCTCGGCACCTTCTGGGGCCTGATC
>DATCMG010000401.1:0-11726 GCA_036563555.1 Roseomonas sp.
CCCCCGCGAGGATCGCAACCGCGACGACCGGCCACGCGATGAGCGGGGCCGCGAAGACCGGCCACGTGAGGATCGGCCACGCGAAGACCGCCCGCGCGACGATCGTCAGCGCGATGATCGGCGCCCCCGCCGCGACGAGCCCGGCGACCAGGGGCAGGTGGACCAGATTATGGACGACATGATCCGCCTCCGGTCCCATCTGACGGGGCTTCCCCAGGTGGTCTGGCTGCGCCGCGGGAATGGCGACGAGAACATCCTCGTCGGCGTCACCCCGGGCACCCGCTTGGATACGGACCGCCTCACCATCCTGATGGTGGAGCCGATCGTGATGCAGGTGAGCGGCGGGCTGGGCCAGAGCGATTTCGAGCGCGTCTCGGCCTGGGTCATGGCGAATCGCGACCTGATCGACGAGTTCTGGGAGGGCGGGATCGCCTCGGCGGAGGAGGTGATGCGCCGCGTCCGCAAGGCCCCCGGCCCGAGCTGGCGCTGAGCCGCAGCGGCATTCCCACCTGGCGGGGATGCCGATGGTGACGGGGACGTGTCCTGCCCTGTTGCCGGCACGCCCCTGATAATTCCGCGCGCCATCCCGAACTGAAGGGGGATGGCGCCCGTTTTTCTGAACCGCATCGGCACGGCCACTCCGGGCCACGAGGTGCATGGCACCTTCCGCGCCTTCGCGGAGGGACTGATTCCGGAGGGTCGCCAGCGGCGTCTCTTCTCCCGCATGGCCGACCGTGCCGGCATCGCCCGCCGCTGGAGCGTGCTGCGCCCCGATGGTCGCCCGGGCCATGTGGATGCCGAGGGCTTCTATGAGCCCGGCCGGTTTCCTTCCACCCGCGCGCGCATGGCCCGGTGGGAGGCCGAGGCGCCGGCCCTGGCCTTTCGCGCCCTCGATGCGCTCGGGCCGGTGGAGGGCATTACCCACCTGATCGTTGCTTCATGCACCGGATTCGCGGCGCCGGGGCTGGACCACGCGATCAGCGCCCGTCTCGAGCTTGCCGAGACGGTGGCGCGCACGAATATCGGCTTCATGGGCTGCCAGGCCGCCATCGTCGCGTTGCGCCTGGCCCATGATGCCGTGCGAGCCGACCCGGCCGCGCGGGTGCTGGTGGTCAACCTGGAACTCTGCACCTTGCATCTGCAGGAACGCCCGGAGGTGGAGCAGCTTCTCTGCTTCCTTCTTTTCGGCGATGGCTGCTCCGCTGCGCTGGTGAGCGCCGATCCCTCGGGGCTGCGCCTGGACGGCTTCCGCTGCGCCCTGATGCCCGAGGCGCAGGAACAGATCGCCTGGCGTGTCGGCGACAATGGCTTCGACATGGTCCTGTCCGGCGAGGTGCCGAAGAGCCTTACCCGCGCCTTGCCGCCGCGCCTGCCCGACCTGCTGGATGGCGGAGAAGCAGAGGAATTCGATCTCTGGGCCATTCATCCTGGCGGCCGTTCCGTGCTGGACGCGGTGGAGGAAGCCTGCCGCCCGCCCCAGGGCGCTCTCTCGGCCTCCCGCGCCGTGCTGGAGGCGCATGGCAACATGTCCTCCCCCACGGTGATGTTCGTGCTACGCGACATGATGGGTGCGTGCGAGGCGGGGCGGCGCGGCATCGCCATGGCCTTCGGCCCCGGCCTCTCGGCCGAGACCATGCGCTTCGAAACCGTCTGATGCTCCGCGCCCGCTCGACCGCGCCGGAAATCATGGACGACGCGGCGCAGGATTTTCCGGCCTTCTCATCGGCGCTGCGGGACCTTGAGCGGATCAACCGCATGAGCCTGGCCTACCGCCCGACCCTGCGCTGGCTGGATGCGCTGGCGCGGCGGACGGGGGCGCGGCGGTTGAGCGTGCTGGATGTCGGCGCGGGCGGTGGCGATATGCTGGCGCGCATCGCGGCCTGGGGCATGCGGCGTGGCGTTGCGGTGGAGTTGGCGGCACTCGATCGATCGCCCCATGCGGCGGCGCATGCGCGGAATAGGCATCCCGACCTGTCCGTGCGCTGGATCACGGCCGACCTGTTCGAGCTCGATCCCGCGGAGCGCTTCGATGCGGTGATCTGCGCGCTGTTCACGCATCACCTCGATGACGAATCGCTCGTGCGCTTCCTTCGTTGGATGCAGGCACGGGCGCGGCAGGGTTGGTTCATCAGCGACCTGCACCGCCATCCGCTGCCCTGGGCGACGGTCTGGGCGGGGGTGAGGCTGCTGCGGATGGACCCGATGGTGGTGCATGACAGCACGGTTTCCATCGCCCGTGGCTTCTCGCGGGCGGATTGGGAAGGGCTGATCGCGCGGGCGGGCGTGCGGGCGGATCTGCGCTGGGCCTTTCCCTTCCGCTGGACGGTGTCGGGCGACGGCACGCCGTGACGGACGCGCTGGTGCTTGGTGGCGGCCCGGCCGGTGCCGCGGCGGCGATCGTCCTCGCACGCGGCGGGGCAAAGGTGACGCTGCTGGAGCGCGAGGCGCTGCCCCGGGAGAAGGTTTGCGGCGAGTTTCTGGGCCCCGATGCGGCCTTCCTGTTGGATGGTCTCGGCCTGTCCCTGCCGGGGTTGGGCGCCGTGCCGATCCGCGCTGCCCGCCTGGCGGCCGGTACCCGGAGCGGCAGTTGGCCGCTTCCGTTCAAGGCTTGGAGCCTACCGCGCGCGGTGCTCGACGAAGCGATGCTCGATGCCGCCTGTGCTGCCGGCGCGCGTGTGCTGCGCGGCCGGGCAGTGTCCGCGGCAGTGCGGGACGGTGCCGGATGGTCGGCGCGCCTCTCCGATGGAGAGGTGCTTCAGGCCGCTGCGCTGGTGCTGGCGACCGGCAAGCACGATCTGCGCGGCCATGCCCGGCGTGCCCAGGGCGGCTCGATCGGGCTGAAGTTGCCGCTGCGCCTTGCGGCCTCGTTGGAGAGAGCGGTGCTGCTGCTGCCCTTCGCGGGCGGCTATGCCGGGCTGCAACCCCGTGCGGGGGGTGGCGCGAATCTTTGCGCCGCGCTGCGCCCGGCCGGGCAGGAGGTACGGGATCCGGCGGCGTTGCTGGCGCGGGTTGCCGCTGGTTCGGCCCTGGCGGCGGCGCTGCTGCGCGGGGCGGAGCCGCTGGCGCCGCGTCCGCTGGCCGTGGCGGGCGTGCCCTATGGCTTCCGCCACCGCGACGATGCCGGCGCCGATCCCGGGCTGTATCGCGTCGGTGACCAGTTCGCGGTGGTGCCGTCGCTGGCCGGGGATGGTGTGGCGATGGCGCTGGCCGGCGGCACCGATGCCGCGCGGGCGATCCTGGCGGGGCGTCCCGCCACGGCCTTCCACGCGGCGCTTGGCCACCGGCTGGACCAGCCGATGCGCTGGGCCGGGCTGATCGCGCGATGGCTGGAGGCCGCGCCGGGCGCCCTGGCCCTGGCCGCGCGGGCCGCGCCCGCCGCCGCGCGCCTGGCCGCCGCGCGCACCCGCCTGCCCGAGGCGTGACGGAAGCGCCGGGCTTCACGCGCGCTTAATCCCCACCCGCCATCCTGCCGCGGGCCGTCCGGCCCTTCATTCGGAGGGCAGGCCAGGATGGCAGCCAATGTGGTCGCCTTTGTCGGCGAGAACGAGAACGGCATCCTGGCCGAGCTGAGCCGCGCCTTCATGGAGAGGCTGCCCCCGATGGGGCTGCGTGGCCATGTCATCGATCTCCACGCACCCGGCTGGGCCGATAGGCTCCAGCCCATCGCGCGGGAGGGAATGGCCTTCACCTGGGGCTCGGCCGGCATTGGCGCACGGCTCGACATCGGCGGCGAGAATCTGTGGGAAATGCTGCAGGTCCCCTTCATCTCGGTGCTGGCCGATACGCCCTGCCAGCTTCCCGCCAATCACCGCGTCACCTCGCGCTTCGTGGCGAATGGCTACATGTACCGGGACTGGCTCGACTTGCAGCGGCGCTTCATCCGCTCCCCGCAGATCTCGGCCACACTGCCGCATGGCGTGCTGCCGAATCCGATGCGGGATGCGATCCCGTGGTCCCGGCGCCCGCACCGCATGGTCTTCGTGAAGACGGGCGAGGATCCGGCGCGCCGCCGCGCCGAATGGAATGGCTGGCCCGCGCCGCTGCGCGCCGTGCTGCATGAGGCGGCGGAGGAGGCCGCGCGCCGCCCGACCGGGGACATCACCGGCCTGGTGCTGGAGGCGGCGCTCGCGCGCGGCCTGCATCTGGAGGAACGGCTGGAGATCCTTTTCGCCCTGGCCTACCAGGTGGACCTGCACACCCGTGCCCTGCGCGCCAACGCCTTCGCCCACGCCCTGCTGCCGCTAGAGGCCATGATCATCGGCCGCGGCTGGGATCATCTCGACAGCATGGGCGCCCGCGCGACGTGGCGCCCCGCGATACCGGCGCCCGATCTGCCCGCCCTTTATGCCGGCACGCAGTTCCTGGTCAGCACCAATCCGAATTTCAGCCATGGCGTGCATGAGCGCATTCCGAACGGCTTCGCCGCGCGCGCCTGCGTCCTGTCGGATGACAACGCCTTCACCCGCGATCGCTTCGCGGGACTCCCGAGCTTCTTCGGCCTGGACTGGACGGCGCCCGACCTTGCCGACCGCATCGCGGCCATCTTCCACGATGCCAGTGATCGCGGCCCGCTGACCGATGCCGCGCTGGTGGTGGCGGAGCGCGACTTCGGTCCGGACGGCTTCCTGCAAGGCATGCTGGATCTTGCGGCCCTCGTGCAGGCGGGAAACCGGCTGGAAAGGTTTCCCTCCTAGCCTCCATGAAGGCCGCCCGCCCCATGGGCGGCGCCCGGTCAGGATGATCAGGAGCGCCATGATGCCACTGGATGCGACCCGTTCCCTCGAAGCCGCCTGCCCGCCGCGGATGGCGCCCGCCACGGCCCATCCGGCCAGCCCGATCATGGCGCGCGGCTTCGCGGCCCCCACCATGCCCGTCGCCCGCCCGCGCCTACCCGATGCGTGCGCGATCCTTCCCTATCTGCAGGAAATCGACGCGAATCACTGGTACGCGAATCACGGCCAGCTCTGGCTGCGCCTGCAATCCCGGCTCGCGGCCCATTGGGGCGTGGCGCCGGAGAACGTGGCGCTAACTGCGAACGCGACGCTCGCCCTGGCTCTCGCGCTTCGGGCCAGCAATGTCGCGCCGGGGCGCAAATGCCTGATGCCGGCCTGGACCTTCGTCGCCACCGCCGGCGCGGCGCGGGAGGCAGGGCTGGTGCCGCATTTCGCCGATGTGGACCCCGCCACCTGGGCGCTGGACCCGGATGCCGTGGAGGCGCGTTCCGATCTGGGTATGATCGGCGCCATCCTCGTCGTCGCGCCCTTTGGCCGGCCGCTCGACATGGCGCGCTGGGACGCGCTTTCGGCCCGCACCGGCATCCCCGTGATCATCGATGCCGCCGCCGCTTTCGATGCGCTGCGCGCCGGCGGTTCCATGGCGGTGGGCGATTCGCCTGTGATCGTCAGCCTGCACGCCACCAAGGCCTTCGGCATCGGGGAGGGTGGCGCCGTGCTCTCGCGCGACGCGGCTTGGATGGAGCGGCTGCGCCGCCTTTCCAATTTCGGCTTCCTCGGCTCGCGGGATGCGGTGCTGGCGGGCACGAATGCGAAGATGTCGGAATATGCCGCTGCTATCGGCCTCGCCGCGCTCGATGCCTGGCCGGAGACGCGCGCGGGCTGGCTCGCCATCACGCAGCACTATGCGGAGGCGCTGGCGGGCGATCCACGGCTTATACCCTCGCCAGGATTTGGTGGGGATTGGGTCAGCGCCACGCTTTCGGTGCTCTGGCCGCGGGACCGTCTGGACGGGATCGCGGATCTGGCGCGGGAGAGGATCGGCACGTTGCGCTGGTGGGGCGAGGGCTGCCACCGCCACCCCGCCTATGCCGATTGCCCCCGCGATCCCCTGCCGGTGACGGATTCCATCGCCCGCCGCGCCATCGGCCTGCCCTTCTGGCGTGACATGACGGCGAGCCAGGTGGACTACGTCTGCGGTGTGGCGCGGCGCGCGGCGGGGCAGGGGGCTATCCCGCTCCGGCCCCGGCGGGCCGTCATGACGCGTGCCCTGGCCTGACCGCCATGATCCATCCTTATGCCGGCATGCACTATGCCGGGACGATGGCGCATGTCGGGCGCCCTTGCTGGGTGGAGCCCTGGAACACCGCCATGCTGCTGCGCGACACCCCATGCGGCGCGCTGGATGCCGCCGGACCCTATCCGCTCGGCGTGCTGGGCGAGGAGGCCGACCTGCCGGCCGGGATGGAGGTGCTGCGCGCGGCGGGCGCGATCAGCGTGGTGGTGGTGGCCGATCCCTTTGCCGCACCCGCGCCGGATCGTCTTCGCCAAGCCTTCGGCACGCTGCGTCCTTTCAAGACGCATTTCACGGTGGAGCGCGCCGCGGGCTCATTCGCGCCCAACCCGCATCACCGCCAGCACATCCGCATCGCGGGCCGCCGCTGCCGTGTGCGGCAGGTCGCACTGCGCGACCACCTGGAGGATTGGTGCCGCCTCTATGCCGATCTGTCCCGGCGCCACGGCATCACCGGGCTGCACGCCTTTCCGCGCGCGTCCTTCGCGGCTCTGGCCGAAACGGAGGGGCTCCTCGCCCTCCTGGCGGAATCCACAGCGGGCGAGGCGATTGCCATGCATCTGTGGATCGATGATGGCCGCGTCGCCTATAGCCACCTCGCCGCCACCAATGGCGAGGGATACGCGGCCAAGGCGCCTTATGCCCTCCATGCCGCCGCCATCGAGCATTTCGCGGAGTGTGAGGCGATCGACCTCGGTGGCGGGGCTGGCCTCGCGGATCTGGCCGAGGACGGGCTGGCGCTGTTCAAGCGCGGCTTCGCCAACGCCGCCCGCACCGTGCATCTCTGCGGCCAGATACTGGACGAGGCCGCCTATGCCCGGCTTTCCGCTGGCCGCCCGGCCGCCGGCTACTTCCCGGCTTATCGCGCGCCCGGCTGAAGCGGGATTTCGGCTTCGAACTGGTGCTGCGTGGCCGCGCTTCGGCGCTGGCCTGCCCGCCGGGGCTGCATGACCGTGGTCGGCGGTGCCTGCACCACCCGGTTCCGCCCCGCCTGTTTCGCCTCATGGAGCGAACGGGCGGCCCTCTCGCGCGTTAGCGCGTTCTCGGTGACCAATCGGAGGAGAGAAGATGGCAAGCGGTGATCAGAGCGGAAGCAAGGCGCAGAGCACGGGTGCGCCGGTTGAGCGGGCGCCGGATGGAATGCTGACGCTGGGGTTCATCGCCATCCTGGTGGTTGGCGGCTTCGTCGCCTTCGCCCTGATTGCGTCGATCGGCTGACGGGCCGCATTGCCTCGGGGGAGGAGGGCGGGGCGAGAAGAGCTGGGCCGGACCTGCTCCGGGCGGAAAGTATCCCTCGCGTCATCAGGATCGCTCCCGGGGGCGCTGGCCCCAGATGAGCCGCAACCCGACCAGCAGCGCGGGAAGGCCACACAGTATGAAGCCGACGCCATGGCGGCCAGTTGTGCTGAGAAGAAGCGCATAGGCCAGCGGCAGTAGCAGGGCCCCAACCTGGCCAAAGGACAGGACTCCGCCGGTGGCCGCACCGCGCATGCCCTCTGGCGCGAGGCGCGCGGTCTCGGCCAGTAGCACGCCGTGCCAGGACATTGCCGTGGCGCTCAGGCCAGCGGCGAAGAGGCCGATCAGCAGCACCGGCCAGGCTGGGCCGTAGAGGCCGATGAGGGTGCTGCTCACCGCCATGCCGAGCGCAAGGCTTCCCATCACCCTGCGCGGCGAGGCGTAGCCGCTGCCAAGCCAGCCCCAAAGGATGCGGCAAGGGACTGCCACCAGCATGGCCATGGAGAACACAAAGCCGGCGGCTGCCAGGCTGTAGCCAAGATCCGTCATGTAGAGCACGAAGTATGCGGTGAACACCGTTTGCAATCCGTTGAAGGCGAAGCAGGCAAGCGATAGGTTGCGGAGGTCGTGATTACCGGTGACCGCCGAGAGCGTCGTCCGAAAATCCGAGAGCCGGAAGGAGCGGGTCGGCACGCGGTCGGCGTCGAACTCCCCTCGGAGTGGCTGCAGGGCAAAGGCGAAGACGACGCAGGCGGCGGCTGTGAACTGAAGCGTGCCGCGCCAGCCCGACCACTCCGTCAGCAGCGGCCCGAGCAGCCCGACCAGCAGGAGCCCGGCGGGAACGGCCGTCTGCTTGATGGAGAACACCAGCGGCGCCTGGCGGGGCGGCGAGTAGCGTCCGAGGAGGTGCGAACTCGCCGGGGTGGACATGGCCGCGCCACCGCCGCCGATGATCGCGGACAGGGCAAAGAACACCAGCGGCCCCGCCGAGGCGGCCACCAGGCCGATGCCCAGCATCACCAGCGCCGCCTGGCTCATCCGGAGCGCGCCGTAGCGTATGATGAAGCTACCGCATCCGAGTTGGAAGGTCAGCGAGGCGAGAGAGGCAAGGCCGACATAGATGCCCAGCCATGCGGGGTCGAGTTGCAGATCAGCGATAATAGCCGGCGCGAGGACAGGCGGGAGGCTCTTTCCCAATGCCGCGAAAGTCTGCTGCAGAAACATCGCGCCGAGGGCAAGTAGAAGAAGGGTCTGTTGGTGGTTGGTGCGCATCTGGCCCTGCCTGAAGTCCACAGCAGCGGCCCTGACGGCCGGATCTCCAGGGCATTGCCCTGGCGTGCCCAGGATAGGCGGGGTGGGCGAGGCCGCGAAGCCATGTGGGCCACCCGGCTATTGATCGAGCGGGTTATCGTCCCGGCGGTCCGGGCGGATAGCGGCATGCGAATTCGAGGTCATGGCGCCAGCGCGAGGCTGGTCCATAGTGCGGCTGATCGTATTCCGTGTGGTGCTTCGCGCAGACCCATAAAGCCGTAAGCACCGCCTTCGCCAGCCGGCATCGCAAGGGGAACATTCATGACCGACGTCACAGAAGCAGCGATCCAGCAAGGGATGGAAAGCTTCATGGCAACGCTGGGCCGTGTACCAGACAACTTCCGCATGCTGGCGGAGCATGCCCCCGGCGCCTTCGCAGGCTACGGGCTCATGCGCAGCTTCGTCATGCGGGACCGGGATGGCGGGGGTGCGCTGGATCTCAGGACGAAGGAGCTCATCTTCGCCTTGCTGGATACGCTCGCCGGGCAAACGAACGGGGCGAAGACCCATGCGGCAGCAGCCATGCGGCTTGGCCTGACCTTGCCCGAACTGGCTGAAGGACTCGTGCAGGTCATGATGGTCGGCGGCATCACCACCTGGAACCTCACAGGTGCCGCGGTGATGAAGCATTGCGCGGAGTCGGACGGCTAGGGCCTGTTTGTGCATGACGTGAGGGCGGGGTGGGCAGAGCGCGTCCGGCACCGCACTCCCGGCCACGGCGCTTTCCGGTGAGGTACTCCGTGCCAGCCTTACTCATTTTCCCCGCGCTTCCCGTTCCTGGCTGACCACCACAGCGGGGACGGCAATTCCCAACGGTTGGCTTCGGGCGACTGCTACTGCGATGCCAGCCACAGCCCAGGCCCCATCCGGCCCGCGGGCCAGCAGAGGCGCGCCGCTGGCTCCGCGGGTACCAGCGCAGTTGTGGACCAGCATCGGATGGCGATCACGCTGCATCAGGCCAAGGGCGTGGCAGTCAGTGTCGGCCATTAGCACCTCCGGGCGATCCTGCTGGTAGCCGCCCAGCATCAGGGGCGTCTGCCGCGCCGCGATATCGCGAAGGAGAAGGAGCGAGCCGCCTGCCGTGCCGATTGCGTCATCCAAGGTGAGCAGCGCCCAGTCAGCGCTGGCAGGTGATCGCGTCCGGGCATCGAAGCCCGGCCCGGCCGTAACCGCGACGGCCCGTGCCTGTGCCTTCCAGCTGCCATGCCGGTAACCCAGAAGGAAGTGAACGGAGGAGGGTTGCACCAGGCGCCCCGAGCGCGGTGCGACAAGGCAATGCGCGGCGGTGAGGACAGTCCGGGGACCGATCAGGGTGCCGGTACAGCGGCCACCAAGTTCCGTTTGCACACGCCCCAGAGCGGACCAGGGCAGGGCATCGTTATCGGCGATCTGTCTGGGGTCGCGCGGGCCAAGTCCGGGGAGTTCGGATTTCGGGATCTGAGGCTCGTTCGCCGCCGCCATCCGTGCCGGCAATACGAGCGTGGCGAGAACGGCCGCCGCCACCCGCAACCCCAATCGATGCGAGGACATGCCAGCCTTCCCGCGCCTCAGCCCCGCCTCTCCCCTTCTCGGGCCGCCCGGCTCAGGTCGGCCCCGATCCCAACCTTCACCCTGATCTCGAACACTCTGCTTCAGGTGCCAAGCTTCAGACGTCGTGCCGCCCGGCGGAGCAACCAGCCTGCCGGACCGGGCGCGTCCAGGATGGCCTTCTGCAAGCTGCGCAGTTCCGCCTCGGCCATCGAACGCGCGAAGGCAGCTTCGACAGCCTGACCTCGCGCCACTTGCTGGCCCTCCTCCAGAGCCGCCATCCGCTGGGCTGTGACAGTGGCGATCCCGTGCTGCTCGATCTTTTTCAGCCTCGCGCGGGCTTCGTCCAGTTCGCGGGTCAGGCGCGCCACCTCGGCCACCAGATCCGAGGCGCGCGGGCTGGTGCCTTTGCCGGCCGGGCCGGTGCGGCGACGGCGGCTCATCGGGAAGCCTTCTTCAGGTGGAAGCCCGGATTTTGGCCGTTCTCGGCAACCAAGATCACCTCGACATTATCAACGACGGAGCGGATGGCCATGGTCATGACGCCCCCTCGGTAGCTTCGGCCACTACCTGTGCGATCATCTTCAAGCGGGAAGGCGCACATGTGCGCTTATCCCGGATCAGGCAAGCCCGGTTGAAGCGTCCCCGCCCCTTCGTCGCGCGACCATCGAGGAGTAGGGTCGTGGTCATGATGATGCAGTGCATCACCGGACCATATCAGCCCGCAAGCGTCGCGCCAGTCTTCTGCGGCCTAGCCTGGTCCCGCCGCTATTCTCCGTGTTCGCCTCAAGACCCGCGGCCGATCCTTGCCAGGCGCCTCAGGCATTCCGGGCAGGTGACTGCTTCTGCCGGTGGCTCGGCCCATGAGGAACCTGCGCCGGGCTCCACGGCGCAGAGGGACATGCGGCAATGCGGCGTGACGGCATGAAAGAGAGACGCACGGCCGGGAGGGGCTGGGCGTGCCTTGCGGCGGGCCATGAAGATCCGGCCGGCTATTGTGATGGCGTTCGGGAGCATGAGGCTCTCTTCCAATGGAGGTCGCCAACCGTTGATCGTCGTGGGTGAGCCGGCCGGACGCATGGGCTCTTCATTTTCCAACCGAGTTCCCATGCCTCTGCCTTTCGTGACCACTCGGAATTCGTCTCGCCCGTGATTCGGGGCATCCGCTCGGATCGGTAGAATGGGTTGTCCCGACGCGAGCGGCCGATGCTCCGGGCTGTGGCACCTTGCGCCTGGAGGCTCAACAACTCGGGATCCTCGCCCACCCGTCAACCAGGCCCCTTGCGAGCCAGTCGCCTTATTCGGCCCGGGCCGGCCATGATCGTCATCGGGAAAGACTTCATCTCGCCCTGTCTCCTGGGCGGGCGCATTCTGCTGCGTCTCGCCATGACGGGCATATAGGCAAGAAGCGAACCATCCAGATACATGCAGCATATTCAAAGAGTTGGGTTAATCGTGGCGATCTCCCCTGCCACACTTGTTAGCGTTCGTGACACTAATGCAACGTGCATGAGGTGGAGAGCGTCATGCAGAAGCCGCCAGGAAGGGTCTTCCCTGTCGGACGGGTCCATCACTGCGCCTGTGTTATGGGAGTAGGGAAACGTCCCAAGTGGAAATCCCGGCCT
>DATCMG010000413.1:0-2710 GCA_036563555.1 Roseomonas sp.
CGGCGCGGTGGACCTCCCGCGGGTGCGCGGCGAGGTGGTGTTCGACCATGTCGCCTTCGGCTATCCGGGCGGCGGCCTGATCCTGAACGATGTGAGCTTCGAGGCGCAGCCGGGCAAGACGGTGGCCCTGGTCGGCCAGACCGGCGCGGGCAAGTCGACCGCCATGTCCCTGCTGCAGCGCCTCTGGGATCCGATCGACGGGCGGATCAGGATCGACGGCCATGACCTCCGGGACATCACGCTGGACAGCCTCCGGCGTAATGTCGGCGTGGTCTTCCAGGACGCGATGCTGTTCAACCGCACCATCCGGGAGAATCTGCTGATCGGCCGCCCCGACGCGACCCAGGAGGAGCTGGAGCAGGCCTGCCGCATGGCCGAGGCGCATGACTTCATCACCCGCCAGCCCCAGGGCTACGAATCCCGCGTGGGGGAGCGGGGGACGATGCTTTCGGGCGGGCAGAAGCAGCGGCTTTCCATTGCCCGCGCCCTGCTGAAGGACCCGCCGGTCCTCATCCTGGACGAGGCGACGAGCGCGCTGGACGCGGCGACCGAGGCGCGGGTGCAGAAGGCGCTGAAGGCTCTGATGGCGGGGCGCACGACCTTCATCATCGCCCACCGCCTCTCCACCATCCGGGACGCGGACGAAATCCTGGTCTTCGAACAGGGGCGGATCATGGAGCGCGGCAATTTCGAGGATCTGGTGGCGCAGGGCGGGCGCTTCGCGGACCTGGTCCGCACCCAGCTTTCCGGCACCGAGCCGAAGAAAACGGAGGCCGTGCCAGCCTGACGGGACAGGCATCGGGCCGCCGCCGCTTCAAGCAGCGGTGAGCCTCGAAATTCCACTTGTAACCACCCCGGGATGACCTGCCACCATGGCTGCCCTCACGAGGCGAGGGAGGCAGCCATGACGATCGCATCGATCCTGCGGAACAAGGGTGCCGAGGTAGTAACCGTGCGCCCGACCCAAATGCTGGGTGAGGTGGCCAGCATCCTGGTCCGGCACCGAATCGGTGCCGTGCTGGTGCAGGAAGGCGATGATGCGCCGGTGGGCATCCTGTCCGAGCGCGACATCGTCCGCGTTTTCGCCGAGGAGGATGGCCTGACCGACGGGGTGACGGCCGCCGATGCCATGACCCGCATCCTTCATACCGTGACGCTCGATACCCCGATCACGCGGGCGCTGGAGATGATGACGGACCGGCGCGTCCGGCACCTGCCGGTGCTGGAGGACGGCCGGATCCGCGGCATCGTCTCCATCGGCGATCTGGTGAAGGCCCGGATCGACGCGGCGGTGAGCGAGGCGGACGCCCTGCGGGACTACGTGTCCACGAGCTAGCAACCCGCCCGGTCCGGCGGCCGGGTGGCGCCCTTGGTGGCAGAGGCAGGGAGCGCGCCGGACCGCCGGCGTGCCTGCCAACCCGCGCGTCCACCATGTCCCACTCCACCAAGCCCCGGCCCGAGCACGTCCTGACCCATTCCTGCCCGGCCCGAACCGGCCGGGCATCGTGGCCGCCGTCGCCACCTGCATCTTCGAGCATGGCGGCAGCATCCGCGAGGCGCAGCAATACGACGACGCCGAGAGCCGCCGCTTCTTCGCCCGCATCACCCTGGACCATCCCGAGGACCGCCTGGACATTCCAGCCCTGCGCTACCACCAGGCTCATGCGCCCGGCGTGAAGCTGATCGGCGCCACCGCCCATTTCGTTGCCGCCGACCTCGACAAAGGCCGGATCATCGAACAGGACGTAGAGCGGATCAGCCATAACGACACGCCGGGCGAGCTGGTGCGCCAGGGCCGGGACATCGAGCGGCGGGTGCTCTCCCGCGCACTGCACTGGCAGCTGGAGGACCGGGTGCTGCTGAACGGGGCGCGGACGGTGGTTTTCCGGGACTGACAAGGTGCCGCCCCGGCACCGCCGGTGCGTGCCGGCCTCAGCCGCGCCCGCGTGTGAAGTCAACGAAGCCTTCGAGGAAGGCGCGGAGCTGCTTCTGCACATTGGGGTCCGTCAGGGCACCCTCCGCGTCGAAGACGCCGCCCGCGCGGGAAACCATGAGGCGGCCGCCGAACCAGCAGGCGGTGCCGAGGGTTCGGAGGACAGGCAGCCAGGAATTCTGGGAGAGGATGGTGCCGAACCCCCCGGGCGAGGCGCCGATCACCGCCACCGGCTTGCCGCCGAAGACGCGTGGGATGTCGCCTGCCGGGCGTGTCAGCCAGTCGATGGCGTTCTTGAACACGCCGGGCATGGCGTTGTTGTACTCGGGGGTGACGAGGAGCAGGCCCTCGGCCCCGGCGATCGCCTCCTTCAGGGCGGCGACGGCGGGGGGAATGCCCTCGGCGGCTTCGAGGTCGCCGTCATAAAGGGGGATGCCGTGGAGGGTGCGCACCTCCAGCGCCGCGCCCTCCGGCATCATGCCCGCGGCGGCGCGGAGCAGGGCGGTGTTGAAGGACCCCCGGCGCAGGCTTCCGGACAGCCCGATCATTCTCGTCATCGCAGGATCCTCCACGGGAATGCGCGACCATAGGGGCGGGGCCTGCGGCGGGCGCAAGCATTTCCGCGCCAGGGTTCATGCGGGGGAAGGCGCGCGGGAGGCTGCCCCGCCCAGCCCGCGCTTGACCTTCGCCAGGGCGGGTGCCATCGCTCCCGGCCCTTCGCAACGCGTTGCGAAGCCCCGCAATCCCCTGCGAAAGGCCCACGCGCCCCCATGCCCG
>DATCMG010000419.1:0-11619 GCA_036563555.1 Roseomonas sp.
CATCACGCGGCCCTGCGCGATACGACCTGGGTTCGGCACCAGACGCATGACGGAAAGCGACAGCATCGACTTGCCGCAGCCGCTCTCCCCCACGATTCCCAGGGTCTTGCCGCGCGGCACCTCCAGCGTCACGCCGTCGACCGCAGCGATGTCGCCATTGCTGCTGCGGAAGACAGTGCGGATATCCTCGATGCGGAGGAGTGAGTCGCTCATGCCCCCGGCATTCAAGCCCATGGGAAGCTCGGCGGGCTGATCTTCTCGACCGGACGGTGCGCCCAATCCTGCGCGGGAGCGCGGTCCAGGATGCGCTTCTGCGCCTCGTGCAGATGTGCCGCTGCCTGCTCGTAATCCATGGTCAGAACCATCCCGTCCTTCACCACGAGCTGGCCATCCACATAGACATCGCGCAGGGCGCGGTCACCAGCGGCGTAGACCAGGCTGCGCATCGGGTCGCGACCCGGACGCATCATGGGGTGTTCGGCATTGACCAGCACGATATCCGCGCGGCAGCCGGCGGCGAGGCGGCCGATATCGTCGCGCCCGAGTGCCTTGGCGCCGCCGATCGTGGCGGCATCGAAGATTTCGGTCGTGGTGACCGCGCGGGGATCCGTCGCCTGGGTACGGGCGAGATATCCCACGAGCCGCATCTCATCGAGCATGTTGTGCGGATAGGTATCCGTCCCGAGGCCCATGTTCACCCCGCGGCGCTTGTAGCGGCCGAAATTCTTCATGGTGATGCCGCGCCGCGCGAAGACCGTGGGGCAATGGGCGACGGTGGTGCCCGTGTCGGCCAGGCGGTCGAGATCCGTGTTGGTGTGCCAGGAGGTGGAGGGATGGTCGTCCAGGAAGATGCCGTGGCCGATGATGGCGCTCTCGTTCAGCAGCCCCATGCTGTCCAGCCAACCGATCGGCGTGTAGCCGTGGCGCCGGGTGATCTCGTGGAACTCCACCACGGATTGGGCGGCATGGATCTGCCAGGACAGGCCGCGGGCCTTCGCCTCCTGGCTGCTCTCACGCAGCAGGCCGGGTGCGCAGGTGTCGATCTGGGCGGGAACGACCATGCCGAAGAGGCGGCCGCTCTCATGCTGCTTCGCCCGGTCGATCAGGTGCAGCGCCTCGGCCATCGCCTTCTCGCCGGCGGCCTCGTCCCACTCATACTCCACGACATGGCCGTTCTTCGTGAACCAGCGCGCCGACTTGAACATGGGGGCGACGCAGACGCGCATGCCGGATTCCGCCAGCAGGTCCAGCCAGCCCGGATGCGCCATGGACAGATCGGCAACGGTGGTGACGCCCGAGAGCAAAAGCTCGCTCAGCGCCACGCGCACGCAGCTCGGCACGGCCTCCGCATCGGCGCGGAAGATCGGCATGAACTCGTAGAGCGAAGAATTATAAAGGCCCGGAGACCCGATCTCGTCGAGCAGCCCCTTGTTCATCGGCTCGCTGGAGGGGTGCGAGTGAATGTTCACCAGCCCCGGCATCACCATCAGCCCGCGTCCGGAGATCTCCTCCTCGGCCGGACCGGTATAGCTGCGGCCGACATAGGTGATGGTGCCGCCCTGGAAGGCGACATCCGCGCCGGTCATGTAGACATGCTGCCCGGCTGAGGCATCCCAGGCGACGACGACATCGGCATCGCGGATCACGGTGGTGTTCATGGCTCGTCCCCTGGAGAAGTAGGCGGGTGGCCGCAACATGCGGCCACCCGTGGATCGGCTCAGCGCGTCAGGCGGATGTCGAGGCCCTTGTAGAGCCCGACGCCGTAGATGCCATGCGGCCGCACGCCCTCGGTCCGCTGCGAGGAGGCGATCCAGAGCTGCTCCCGCGCCAGCGGCAGCCAGACATTGGCCTGGGCAATGCGGCGCTGCGCCTCGCCGATGGCCCGGGCGCGCTCCTGCTCCGTCAGCCCGGTCTTGGCGACATGCAGCAGGCGGTCCGTCTCGGCATCCGTCCAGTTCATGCGGTTCGGCGTGGGCTTGTTGGCGCTGTCGAAATACAGCGCGAAGCCGTCAGTGGCGGAGATATAGGGGTAGGACATGACGAAGGCATCGAATTCCTGCGTTGCCAGCTTGCCCCAGCCCACCGTCGCATCCCAGAGCTGAACGCGCATCTCGATGCCGACGCGGCGCAGATCGGCCTGCATCGCCTCCGCCATCCGGCGCCACTCATTGGTCTGCAGGCCGTAGAGGAGGAAGGAGGCACGCTGGCCATCCTTCACGCGGACGCCATCCGGGCCCATCGTCCAGCCGGCCTGGTCGAGCACGCGGCGCGCCTCGTCCGCGTTGAACTGCGGGACCATCTTCGCGGCCTCGGCGTCAAAGCCGGTGACGCGCGGGTTGAGATAGGCGTCGGCCGGGTCGGCGGCGCCGAAGAAGGTGGCCTGCACCACGGCGTTGCGGTTCACGGCCAGGTTGACGGCGCGCCGGATCGCGGGATCGCTCACGACGGGCTTGTCCACCTTGAAGCCCATGAAGAAGTCCCAGAAGTAGTTCTCCTGGCGGGCCAGCTTCACCGTCGGGATGTTGCGCAGGCCCTGGAGGGCGAATTGCGGGATGTATTGCGTCACGTCGCCCTGGCCGGATTGCAGGGCGGCGAGGCGGGTATTCGCCTCGGGAATGATGCGCCAGATCACCCGCTCCACCTGCGGCGAAGGGTTGTTGTAGATCGGCGGGCCCCAGCGGTAGTTCGGGTGGCGCGTCAGCACGAAATCCTGGCGGGGCGACCAGGAGGACCAGCAATAGGGGCCAGTGCCGTTGAAGCCCTGCACGCCGAAATTGGCGCCCAGCTTCTCGACCGTCGCCTGGTCCACGATGGAGGCGAAGAAGAGGGTGAGCTGGTAGAGCAGCTCGCCATAAGGCTCCTTCAGCTTGTACTCGACCGTGTAGTCATCGGTCGCGACGATGTCGTCCACGGGGCCGGCACGCCAGCGCACGGGGGAGCGCGTCGCGGGGTCGATCCAGCGCTTGATGCTGTAGACGACATCCCGCGCGGTGAAGGGCTTGCCGTCGCAGAAGGTGACGTCGCGGCGCAGCTTGAAAGTATAGGTCTTTCCGTCCTCGGAAACCGTCCAGGACTCGGCGAGGCCGGGGCGGACCGTCTTCTGGTCCCAGTCGAGCGATACAAGCGTGTCGCTCATCATATAGACCAGCTCGCCGGCGCCGCGCGCGGTGGAGCGGGGCGGATCGTAATTGTCCGCGTCGATCTCGCGCAGCACAACGAGGGTGTTGCGCGGCGCGGCCTGGGCGAAGGCTTCCGCGGCGGGCGCCGCGGCGCCCAGCGCCATGAGGCTGGCATAGAGCCACTTCTTCATCGTCTTGTCCCCTCTCTGTGTCATGCACGGAGCCGGGGATCGAGCGCATCGCGCAGCGCATCCCCCAGCACGTTGAAGGCGAGCACCACCGCGAAGATGGCGACGCATGGAATCACCGCGATATGCGGCGCGAAGAACAGGAAGTTGCGCCCGTCGCTCGCCATGGCGCCCAGCTCCGGCGTCGGCGGCTGCGCGCCGAGGCCAAGGAAGGAGAGCGCGGAACCGAGCAGGATCACCTGCCCGAAACGCAGCGTCGCGAAGACGAAGATGGAGGAGAGGCAGTTCGGCGCGACATGGCGCAGCACGATGCGCCGGTCCGACATGCCCGTGGCCCGCGCCGCCTCGATATAATCGAGCCCCATCACGGCCAGTGCCGAGCCGCGCACGATGCGCGCCATCAGCGGCACGGTCGCGACCGAAAGGGCCAGCACCACGGCCGGAATGCCAGGGCCGAAGATCGCCGCCAGCGCCAGGCCGAAGAGGATGGCGGGGAAGGAGAGCATAACGTCCATCAGCCGCATCAGCAGCCCGTCCACCCGCCGGTAGAAGGCGGCGGTAAAGCCCACCAGCGCGCCCACGCCGCCGCCAAGCAGGACGGAGGCGAAGCCCATGAGCAGCGTGATCCGCAGGCCATAGAGCAGCCGCGTGATCATGTTCCGCCCCTGGGCATCCGCGCCCAGAGGCAGGCCGGGGGAGCCGGGCGCCTGCATGGCCAGGGACAGATCATTGTCGAAGGGATCGGTCGGCGAGAGCACGGGGGCGAGGATCGCCGCCCCCAGCACCAGCACGACCAGCACCAGCGCGAAGGCCGCCGCGGGTTCACGGATCAGCCGCGCGAGCGTGCCTGGCCGCTTCGGGGGAGCCGCTTCCTGCGGCGCCGGAAGCGCCGGGTTCTCCACGGTAGCGCTCATCAGGTCCGCATCCGGGGATCGAGGGCGGCGTAGAGCACGTCCACCACGAGGTTGATGATGATGAAGCCGAGCGAGAGCACGATGATCGTGCCCTGGGCCATCGGGAAATCGGCCGAGAGGATCGCGCCCACCGCCAGCCGCCCGACGCCGGGCCAGGAGAAGACGGTTTCCGTCACCACCGCGCCGCCCAGCAGGAAGCCGATCTGCAACCCGATCAGGGTCACGACGGGGATCAGCGCATTGCGCAGCGCGTGGCGGGTAACCACCCTGAACTCGCCCAGCCCTTTGGCGCGCGCGGTGCGCACATGCTCCACGCCCAGCACGTCCAGCACCGCAGTGCGCGTCATGCGCGCCACGGGGCCGATGAAGACGCCGCCAAGGGTGAGGGCCGGCAGGATGATCGCCTTCAGCCCCTCCTCGGTCCAGAGCGGCCCGCCGCGCCCGGTGAAGGGCAGCAGCTGGAGCTTGAAGCCGACATACCAGATCAGCACGAGGCCAAGGAAGAACACCGGGATCGAGCCGCCTGCCACCGCGAAGGCCGTGATCAGCCGGTCCGCCAGCTTGCCGCGCCAATAGGCGCCGATGGTGCCGAGCGCGAGGCCAGTCGGGATCGACCAGATCAGGCTCGCGAACATCAGTTCCAGCGTGGGGCCGACCGTGTTCCCCAGTTCCTGGATCACCGGCACGTTGTTGATGATCGAGACCCCGAGGTCGCCCTGCACGAGGCGCCACATATAAATCCCGAACTGCTCATAGAGCGGCCGGTTCAGCCCCATGTCGCGGCGGATGGCCTCGATCACGTCGGGCGTGGCGGAAGGGCCGGCGCGCACCAGCGCCGGATCGTTCGGCACCACCTGCATCAGCAGGAAGCCCACCAGCACCACCCCAAACAGCACGGGGATGGCCATCAGCAGCCGCTGGACGGCGTGGCGCCCCATGCGTCAGGCCGCCGCGGCGCGGAGGGCGCCGTGCCGGTCGAAGATCGGCTCGCCGCCACGCAGGGTCAGGTCGGCCTCGGTGGTCAGCACCTCCTCCGGTGCGATGGCGAAGATGTCCTTCGACAGCACGGCGACATCGGCCAGCATGCCGGGTTCCAGCGTGCCGCGCCGGTCCTCGGCGAATTGGGAATAGGCGCCGCACCAGGTGTAGCAATGCACGGCCTGTTCGGCCGTCAGCGTCTCATCCGGCCCCAGCACCGTGCCCCGGTTGGTCTTGCGGGTGAGCATGGTGAAAAGGTTGATGAAGGGGTCGACCGAGGAAACCGGGCTGTCCGAGGAGGCGGCGGGATTGTGCCCCTCCTCCAGCCAGGTCCGCATGGGATAGGCGGCCGCCGAACGCTCCAGCCCGAGATTCTTCACGTAGAGATCGCCGAACTCATACATGAAGACCGGCTGCGGCACGGGAATGATGCCGTTGTCCTTCATGCGGCGTCGCTGGCCGGCATTGAGGAAGCCGCAATGCTCGATCCGGTGGCGGCGGCCGGCAAGCGGCGCATCCCCCTCCCCCGCCTTTTCCATGCCCACCAGCACCTGCTCGATCGCGGCATCGCCGATGGCGTGGATGTCGAGCTGCCAGCCCTGGCGATGATACAGCGCCAGCAGGCGGTGCATCGTCTCGTCCGGGAACATGAACATCCCCGTCCCGCCGCCGGCGCTCTTCAGATAGGGGTCGAAGAAGGCGGCGGTCAGCCCGCCGGCGGAACCGTCGCCGAAGACCTTCACGGCTCCCCAGGCGAGCATGTCGTCCGTGTGGTCGGGGCGCAGGCCCTCATCCCAGGCGGATTGGGCGATGCCTTCCGGATTGCCTGCCAACACCTGCCACATGCGCTGGATCAGCCGGCCTTCAGCAAGCGCGCGGCGATAGGCGCCGATCTCGTTCAGCCCGGCGGTCATGCCGACATTCATGTCGCTGGCCGTCGCGAAGCCGCGCGCGGCCAGGTCATGCCCGGCGGCCTCGATGGCCCCGACCATGTGATCCTCGGACGGCATCGGCATCGCATCGACGATCAGGCGCTTCGCACGCTCCTGGAACAGGCCGGTGAGCGCCCCGTTCTTCCGCTCGATCGCCCCACCCTCGGGGTCCGGCGTGTTGTGGCCGACGCCTGCGGCCTTCATGGCGGCGCTGTTCGCCACGCCCATATGGCCGCAGGTACGGACGATATAGACGGGGTTATCAGGCGAAACCCGGTCCAGCTCCGCCGCGGTCGGGTGGCGGCCGATGTCCAGCTCGCCATGGTCATAGCCGCGGCCGAGCACCCAGGCCCCCTTGGGCGCCTTTTTCACGGCCTCGCCGATGCGCCGCAGCACCTCGTCGAGCGTCTTCACCTGCTCGGCCCGCAGGTTCACCTGGCTCAGGCCCAGCCCATACGGCAGCAGGTGCATATGCGCCTCGTTGAAGGCCGGGATTGCCACCCGCCCTTCGAGGTCCACCCGCTTCGTCCCGGCGGGGGCTGCGCCCTCCACCTCGTCCCTGGTCCCGACAGCCGCGATGCGCCCATCCGCGATCAGGAGGGCCTCGGCAAAGCCTCCGGCCAGCCCGCGGAAAATGCGGCCGCCGGAGAGGAGGAGCGGCCCGCTCACGACCGCCAGTCCTTGCCCTGGCCCTCGATCAGGGGCAGCGCGGAATCCCAGGAGAACTGGGCATGGGCAAGGGTCTGCGGGCTGTTGAACTGCGCCGCGGTCTTCAGCCGCACCTCCTCGGGCGGGAAGACCAGCTCCGAGCCGCCGGCCAGCGCCGCGACCTGCGCCTGGCAGGCGCGCTCGAGATAGTAGATCTGGTTCCAGGCCTCGGCGATGGTGCGTCCGCCGACCAGCAATCCGTGGTTCAGCAGGATCATCGCCTTGTTGGTCGGGCCAAGGTCGGCGATCAGCCGCTCACGCTCGTCCAGGTCCAGCGCGACGCCCTCATAGCCGTGATAGGAAAGCTGGCCATAGAATTTCAGCGCGTGCTGACTGATCGGCAGTAGCCCGTGCTTCTGGCAGGACACCGCGATCCCGGCCGAGGTGTGCGTGTGCACGACGCACATCAGGTCCTCCCGCGCCATATGGATGGCGGAGTGGATGGTGAAGCCGGCGGCGTTCACCTTGCGGGACGCGGGCTCCTCATCCAGCACGTTGCCGTCGAGGTCGATCTTCACCAGGTCGCTCGCGCGCATGTCGTGGAAGAGCACGCCGTATCGGTTGATGAGGAAGTGGTGCTCCGGGCCCGGGATTCGGGCGGAGATGTGGGTGTAGATCAGGTCCGTCATCCGGTGGTGGGCCACCAGGCGGTAGAGGGCGGCGAGGTCGCAGCGGATGGCCCACTCCTCCGGCGCCATGCCGGCAGGGGCCTCGCCATCGGGGCGCAGGGCAACATTCATCGGGGGGTCCTCCGTGGGGGCGGATGGTTCCCCTGACATGACGGATCGTCAACCCGGATATCGGATATTATCGTTTGTTTCCGGGCAGCGGGCGCCCGGTGCGCGCGCAACCTGCCAAGGAATTGGGCGTCAACTGCCCCGCTCGCGGCGCAGGGCCAGCCGTTCCGGAGGCGGTCCGGACGGCGCGGCGGTGAAAGCAGCAATCACGTCTTCAGGCCAGAGACAAACACGCCGCAGCGACAGATCCACGCAGAGGAAGAGCAGTTCGCAACGCGCGCTTTCGAACCCGGCTTCTGCATGGAACAGGCGATGGCGGATCAGCAGGCGCTTGGCGTCATATGCCAGCACCTCGCTCTCGGTGGCCAGCGGATCGTCCAGCCGCACCTCCCGCTGATACGCGACCCAGTTCTCCGCCGCGAAGGTGCCCAGGCCGCGCGCGCGGAAGCCTTCGCCGAGGCGGAGCGATGGCCAGAGCGCATCGGTCGCCATGTCGAACACCTGGACATAGGGGGCGAGGTTCATGTGGCCGTAATGATCCACCCATTCCGGGCGGACGCGGGCGAGCACGGGGCGCGGCAACGATGTCACGCCGGCTTCCGCAGGACCCATTTGGGCCCGTCGACCTCCAGCGGCAGCCCCTTGGCAGCCGCGAACTCATCCGCCGCCTTCTTCACGCCGGGCCAGGGATAATCATCCCCGATCATGATTCCACCCGCCCGCAGCAGCGCCCAGTAGTTCTCGATGTCGCGCTTCACCGGCTCGTATTCATGCGCCGCATCGATATGGATCAGCTCCGGCCGCAGGCGGAGCTGGGCGAGGATCACGGCGGCATTGTCGCTCGTCTGGGGCAGCGGAACCACGCGCTCGGCATGGCCGGAAAGAACCATGTTGGACAGGAATTGCCAGTAGAGGCTCGGCCAGCCATGGACGAGGCCAAGACTCTCCACGATCCGGTCCGCGCGCGTCCGGTCCCAGTGCCCGGGGCTGCCGAGGAAGGTGTCGATCGCCAGCAGCGCCGAATCGGGGCGCACGCGACGCATCGCCTCGGACAGGCTTGCAACCGACTGGCCCTTCCAGACCCCGATGTCGAAGGCCAGGGACGGCTTCACCTCCTCCACGGCACGCATCAGAACGGGATGCGTGCCGTTCCAGCCCTGCAGGTCCAGGGCGCGGATCGGCGAAAAACCGGCATAGATGTCGCCCCCGTGCACCGCCTCCATCAGCCGTGCGGCGGCCGGCGTGAGCGCCGGCGCGAGGAACGTCTCGCTCAATGGATCTCGTCCGCCCGTGCCAGTGCCTCGCGCAGCGCCGCCACCGTGAAGTCGCGGGAGGCGCAGAGGTCGAGGATCACCTTCTCGCGCCGCGAGAGCAGCTCGATAGCGGCCGGGATCTTCGTCACGGCATCATGCGGGATCACCACGGCGCCATGGCGATCGGCGTGCACCACCGCGTCATGATGGCAGGCCATGCCATGCACGGAGACCTCCTGCCCGTATTGCACGATGTGCACATAGGCATGGGAGGGATTCACGGCCCCGGCAATGAGCTGGAACCCCTGCGCGATCATGTCGAGATCGCGGATGGAGCCGTTGGTCACGCAGCCCAGCGCGCCGATCGCCTTGTGGACATTGGTGTTCACCTCGCCCCAGAAGGCGCCGGTGCCGGGCGTGTCGTCCAGGTCCTGCAATACGACCACGGTCGGCATGGCGGCCTCGGCCACGTATTCGTACCAGCCGATGCGCGCGGCGCGGTCCACCTCCTTCGCCCGGCCCGAGGGAGCGGCGGCGCGGATGCTGCCGGTGCGCGCCAGCCCGCAGATCGGCGGAAGGCTGGTGGAGGCGGGCACCAGCGGGCGCAGGGTGAAGCCATGGCCGCGACGATGGGGCGCGACCATCTCCAGCGCGTTGCAGATGGTCGGGGTATCCCAGGCGCGCAGGGCCTCGAGGTCCTCGGCGGTAAAGGGGTATTCGGGCATCGCGTCCTCCGGGCTCCTCCCCCGGTCCGGCCCATGGGGGCTCCGGGGGCGCGCAGCATCGCCGCGAGAGGCGTGGAGGGCAAATCGGCCGCGGGGCTGGCAAATCCGCCGTGCCCCCGGGGCCGGGCGCTTGTTACGTCACCGGCGCGGGGTCTAGCCTGCCATGCCATGGACAACGCCCAACCCGCCCCATCGCCCGGCGATCAGGCGGCCGACGGGCAAACCGCCCCCCTGAAGCGCCAGGGGCCCGCCACGGGATTCGCGGCATTGCTTGGGCGGATCGGCACGCGGGCGGCGCTGATTGCCCTGCTGATGCTTGTCGTCGTTGGCCTCCTGACCGGCACCGCCCTCATGCTCAGCGAGCGGCAAATCTCCATCATCGAGCACATGGGCGGCCCGGACCAGGAGGCGGATGCCGCGGTGGACCGCTTCGCCAGCGCCATCGCCGACTTCTCCTCGGGCATGACCAACGTGCTGGCGGGCGTGTTGCAGCCCGCCCCGGCGGCGGGGCGCATGGCGCGCAGCGGCAACGTCGTGCGCGAATCCCATGCCGAGTTGGAGCGGCAGCTCGGCGCCTCCATCGACCCCGTCGTGCTGGGCGGCGCGCGTGACATGGCGCAGCGGATGGCCTCGCTGAGCGAGGAGGTGCGGGAAGCCTTCACCGCTGGCCGCCGCGCCGACTTCCCCCGGCTGCAGGAGGAATGGCTGGACGCGCAGTCCGCCTTCAACGCGCTGATGCTCGCCGCCCGCCGCGTGGTGCAGCGCCGCAATGCCGAGACCCTGGACGAGGCCCATGCGCTGAACGAGTCCGCGCGCCGCATCATCTGGGGTGCCGGCATCGCCGGCCTGCTGGGTTGCGCCCTGATCCTCTTCGTGCTGCTGCGCCTCATCGCGCGGCCCGTGGGCCGGCTCGCCCGCGCCATGGACCGCCTCTCGACGGGGCAGCTCGACACCGCCGTGCCGGAAGCCGGCCGGACCGACCAGGTGGGCGAGATGTCGCGCGCCGTGCTCGTCTTCAAGGACAGCCTTCTCGCCGCCCGCGCGCTCACGGAGCAGGCGCTGGAGAATGCGCGGCGCACCGCCGTCGCGACCACCCAGGCCTCGGATGCCATCGGGCAGGTCAGCGACGGCGCCATGACGCAGCTCTCCGAATTGCGGCAGACCGCCGAGGCCCTGGCCCAGACCACGGAAGCCATTGCCGACGTCTCCCGCTCCACCGCCGAGGCGCGCGACCAGGCGGAACGCGCGAAATCCGTCGTGGCCGAGAATCTGGCGAAGGTGCAGGGGCTGATCGGGCTGGTGGACGCGGTGGGCGAGGACACGGAGCGCGTGACCCGTATCGCCGGCACCATCGCCAAGGTCGCGACCCAGACGAATATCCTGGCCATCAACGCCGCCATCGAGGCCGCCCGCGCCGGCGAGCATGGCCGCGGCCTGTCGGTTGTGGCCGAGGAGGTGCGCGCCCTCGCCGCCTCCACCGAGAACCTGGCGCAGGAGATCGCGGATGTGGTGCTGGTCGCCGGCCGCCGCGCGCGGGAGGGCAGCGGCACCGCCGCCGCCGTCGGGGAAGCCATGGACGGGCTGGAGCACATGGTGACCGAAAGCGCGCGGCTGGCGGGCGCGATCGCGGTCGCGATGGAGCAGCAACAGGCGACGGTCGGCGGGCTCAACGAGCGCGTCGCCACCCTCAACCGCATCGGCCAGTCCAATGCCACCGCCGCCGAGGAGATCACCGTGACCATGATCGATCTGTCGCGCCTCGCGAGCGACACGCGGCGCGTGGTGGAAAGCCTCGCCGTCGCAGACCCGGGCCGCGCGGCATGAGCGAGGCCGTCTCGATCCTCGTCGTCGAGGATTCCTCCTTCAACCGACTGGTGCTGAAGAAGCGCCTGGCCGAGCTGGGCTACACCCGCGTGACCGAGGCGGCGGACGGGGTGGAGGGCCTGGCCGCGATCGAGCGCGCCGCCTTCGACATCGTGCTGCTGGATCTCGAGATGCCGCGCCTCGACGGCATCGGCGTGCTGGAGGCGTTGCACGCCGCGCGCGGCGCCGCGCCGCCCGTCAT
>DATCMG010000422.1:0-5036 GCA_036563555.1 Roseomonas sp.
CACCTCCAGCACGTCGAAGCCGGCGCGGTCGGCGCGCGCTGCGGCGGTGCCCCATTGCGTGACCATGTTCTGAATCTCGGGAATGCTCAGGGCGCGCGGCACCGCGGCGGCCGGGCTCGCCGCGATGGCGCTCGGTGCCACCAGCTCCCATTCCTCCCCGTGGTCGACGCCGGGATGGCTGGCCAGGGGTGCGCGGCCCTCCCAGGGCACGGAGTTGCGGGCCTTGCGGCCGGAATGGCCGAGCTGGATGCCGACCGCCGCGCCATGGGATTTGACGAAGCCGGTGATGCGCTGCAGGCCGGGGATGAAGTCATCCTTCCACAGGCCCGGGTCGCGCGGGGTCGTGCAGCCCCGCGGGTCCACCTTCGTGGATTCCATGAACACCAGCCCGGTGCCGCCCGCGGCGAACTTGCCGAGATGCATCAGGTGCCAGTCTGTGACATAGCCGCGCTCGGCCGCGTAGGTGAGCATCGGCGATAGGACGATCCGGTTTCGCAGCCGGAGACCACGGATCACCAGAGGCTCGAAAAGCATGGGAGGCTGGTTCATCGCCGTGGTCTTCCCTCCCGCCCGTGCCGGCGCCTTTGTCTCGCACCGCGAATTGCATACTCGAATATAAGGCATGCTATCCTGACGGTGGCCCGGCCGTAAACCTCCCGCACCTGACCTTCCGCGCATTCAGGAGATTCCATCTTTGGCCCTCCCCAAAGCCGCCACGCCCCCTGACGAAGAGAAGGACAGGCAGTTCGTCACGGCCCTTGCGCGCGGCCTGCAACTCCTGCAGTGCTTCACGCCGGGGCAACCGGAGCTGAGCGGCTCGGATCTCGCGCGGCTGACGAAGCTGCCCCAGCCGACCGTCTGGCGGCTCTGCCACACGATGCTCGAACTCGGTGTGCTCGTGTCGGTCTCCGGGGAGAAGCTGCGGCCGGGGCTGCCGGCTCTCCGCCTCGGACACAGCGCCATCGCCGGGCTCGGCATTGTCGAAGTCGCACGGCCGCATTTGCAGGAATTGGCCGACACCTTCGAGGGCGCCGGCGGCCTCGCGGCGCGTGACGGGCTCGATATGGTCATGCTGCAGCGCTGCGAGAGCGACAACCGCCTGTTGATGAACCTGCGCATCGGCTCGCGCGTTCCGCTGTCCACCTCGGCGCTCGGCTGGGCTTGGCTCGTCGGTGTGTCGGATGAGGAGCGCGCCCGCGCGACAACCGAACTGGAGGAGAAGGACGGGCTTCGTTGGGAGAAGGCGAGGTCGGGCTTCGTGAAGGCCCTGGCCGAGTATCGCGAGCACGGGTTCATCATTAACAACGGCGTGCTGCACAAGGGCTACAACACTGCCGCGGCACCGGTGCTGGCCCCGGACGGGTCCGTGCCCTACGCGGTCAATTGCGGCTCGGCCTCCGTCACCCTGTCGGTCGCCCGGCTTCGATCCGAAGTCGGGCCGCGCCTTGCAGGGCTGGCCGACGTCCTGCGATACGCCCTCAGCCCGCAAGAGGCGAATGCCAGGACAATGCCGCAGCGAAGGTGATCCCGGCCGGATCCTCGACCTTTATTCTCGTAGCTCTTGTCGGCTTCCGGGTTGATAGGCGCGCGCATGAGCGGGTCATGGTGCGCGCGATCGCGGTGAAGAGACTGGTCGGCTGCCTCGATCAGCGGCCACGCCGGCGATGGCAACCCGTCGCGCAGGGGTGACGCGCTGAGAAAGACCTGCGCGGCCTGCCGGGGGGCGGGCGTGACGAAGGGGGAACTTTCCATGCTGCCTGCGTGGCCGGCACAGGCTCAGTCGTGTGATCCATCTGCTGCTCTACTTCGACGATCTGGACATCCTGGGCCTGGGCTCGGCCGCGGCGAAGCTGGGCTTTGGCAATGTGGCCGCAATCAACTCGGCAATCGCGGCTTATGAGAAGGACCTTGCCAGGCTCCGCACCCACTCGGCGGGGTATCCTAGCGCCCTCGACAGCTCGGCGCTGACGGCCGGTACGGTTCAGGCGGCGAACACGCACCTGCGCGGCGCCACCATGGGGCTGCACAGCATGGCGGGCTACGCAGGTGGGTTCCTCGGCCCGCTCGGGGTCGGTCTGGCCCTCGACCTCGCAGGGAGTGACGTCGTGCTCGGCTGGGGGCTCGCCTTCGGCCATCTTGCGGTGGTGACACTCATAGGACTCGTCGTCCTACGGCGGCTCGGTCAGGCAAGCTCAGCAGCCGAACAGGACGAGCACACCTAGGCGGCCGGGAAACGCCTCGTTGACCGCGTGGCGGAACCGGCGAAGCGCATCGGCGCCCGCAGGGCCGACCGCACGGGACAGCGGGTCCGGGCTGTCGAAGTTCAACTGACCACCTCAGCCCTCGCTGGAGACGCCAGCCCCATGGCCGTCGGCCGGGTTGGCGCAGTGTCCGTGCCCGAAGTCCGCCAGCGTCTCGAGAATGCGGCAACCTTCAGGGCGGCGCCAGCAACCTCACTGCGGCGCCTCGATGGGCGAGCAGGCCTGTGCGGTGACATCGGCGAGGCGCCACAGGCGGAGTGCGGCAAGGCCAGAGCCCGGCAGGGCGGCGGCGAGTTGCTTGAGCACCGGCAGGTGGGAGAGGGCGCTGTCCGCGAAGCTCCGGCCGAGCAGGTCGATCCCTGAGGTGCCCGCCGCGGTCCAGGCCAGCCGGCGCAGCAGGGCCAGCGTCACCGCGCTACCCGGTCGCATGCCGTGGATGGCCGCCACCTGCCGCAGCAGGGAGAGGCCGCGCAGCCCCGCCTGACTGCCCGCCCGCCGCGTCGCCTGCCGCAGCGGCTCGGCCAGATGGCGGCGCAGCGCCGCCCGGAGCAGCGGGACGTCGGGCGCCGTGGCGACTGCCTCCCGCGCCCGGGCGGGGTCGGGGATCCGCTCGAGCGTGCCCAGCCAGTCCAGTGCCAGGGCGCGGGCAGGCCCGACCGGGCCATCGTCGCGCGAGAGGAGGGCACGGAGCGTGTCGACCTGGCGCAGCTGTCGGAAGGACCGCATCTCCCGCCAGAGGCCCCAGAGCACCGCGAGCAGCCCGGCGCCGAAGACAAGGACCGTGCTCCAGCCCATCGCGGCCGAGCGGGCGAACTGATCCCCCACGAAGCCCACCGCCGACAGCACCAGCCAGCCCAGCAGGAGCACGACGAGGCCACCGGCGATCCAGCCGAGCGACCCCGGAGGCGCCGGCCGGGGCCGCAGCACAGCGGGTGCCCAGCCCTGGTCGATGCGCCCGGCCGACATCCCCTCGGGCATGTCGAGCAGGAGGGGCTCCGCCGGCGCGGCTTCGAGCGCCCCGCTGGCCTCCTCTGTCTCCGCCCCGGGGGCGCCCTGGTCAGCCTCAGGCAAGGGCACGGGACTGAGGAGCGTGGCAGGCTGCCCCTCGGCCGGTGGGTCGAAGAGGGCGGGGCGGAGGGGCCGCTCACTTGTAACTCCTCCACTCACCGGTGTGCTCCTTGGCTTAGGGTGCCTACCGGTGGCTGGGAGAGGGTCGCCGCAGCTCGGTCGAGGCATCGTCCTCGTCTGTGAGATTGGCGCCCTCGACCGGCGTTCCGGGCTCGAACGGTATCCTGAGGCCAAGCCTTGCCAGCCTGTGTCCTCGCTTGGACAAGTGTGAGCGTGAACGCCGGCTCCGAGGCTCTCCGTCGCTGATCCATCAGGGAGGGACCATGTTCGCAGGCATCGACATCGCATCCGAGCGCCACATGCTCGCCCGCCTCGACAATACCGGCACGCCGATCGGCCAGCCCCTGCCGATCACCGAGGACCGTGCCGGCCACGCTGCCTTGCTCAAGGCGCTCGGAACACCCCCTGTGCTCGTCGTCATGGAGGCGACCGGACACTATTGGAAAAAACTGTTCGCAGTGCTGGTGGCGGCCGGGTACGACGTGACGCTGCTCAACCCCTTCGTCGCCCGGCGCTTCCAGGACAGTCGCCTGGAACGCACAAAGACCGACGCCATCGATGCCCTCGGCCTCGCTCGCCTGGCCTACGAAAAGCGACCCCAGCCAACCGCCTTGCATGACGACGTAGCCGAGAGCCTGCGGGAACTGGTCCGGCATCGCGATCGGTTGCGGCAGGACTTCGACGACCGTGTGCGCCAGCTGCACCGGCTGGTCGACCTCGGCTTTCCCGAGTTCACGCGCTATGTCCGCACCCTCGATTCCATGCTGGTTACCTATCTGCTCGCCGCCTACCCCACCGCCCAGGCCTTTACCCGTGTCAGCGCACGGCGTCTCGCCAAGCTGCGCTACGATGGTCGACACTTCGTCGGGCTCGAACTGGCCGAGCAGCTCGTCGAGGCCGCCCACAACTCCGTCGGACAGCACCACGGCCTGGCCTACAAGCTGCAAGCCGTCCACATCTGCCAGGATCTCGATCTCTGGCGCAAACGCCTCGCCGGCCTCGAACGCGACATCGACGCGCTGCTCGACACCCATCAAGTTGGCAAGCTGCTGACCACCATCGAAGGCATCGGGCCGCAATCCGCCGCCCGCATCATCGCCGCAGTTGGCGATCCGGCTCGATTTCGAAGCCCGAACGCCCTGGCCGCCTACCTCGGCGTCGTGCCCGGTCTCCGGCAATCCGGAAAATCGGACCGAACCCGCGCACCGATTGCCCCGTTCGGAAACGCCCGGCTCCGAATGGCGCTCTGGATGCCTGTCCTCACCGCCGTTCGCCGCAACGCCTGGCTGCGCGCCTTCTACGAGCGGCTCCGGAGCGCCGGCAAACCAGCCAAGGTCGCTCTTGTCGCCGCCCTGCGTAAGCTCATGCACGCCGTCTACAGCGTTGCCAAACACCGCCGACCGTTCGAGATCAGAACGGAGATGACGTTGCGGCCATCGCTCTAGCGCGGTGTAACCGACCAAGCCTGCAGCATCGGTGGAAAGGCCTTGCTCAACCTGACGGTATCTCACAGCTTGTCCTCCAGCAGGGCGGCCAGCACCGCATCCAGGCCGAGGTGCTGGATGCCGCTTCGCCCGCCCTCCGCCGGCCTCCGCGGCTCGAAGACCGGCAGCACGAAGCGCTTCTTGTTCCAGAAGCCCTCCGCCG
>DATCMG010000425.1:0-2334 GCA_036563555.1 Roseomonas sp.
GACCTCATGTCCCGGACCGCCGCCTCCACACTGGAGGGCTTCCTGCAGATGGTTCCAACCGTGGATGTCACGGCCGAGGTGGAGCGGATCCAGGCCCCTACCCTCGTCGTCACCACCACCGGCAGCGGCCTCGGCTCCACCGAGGAGGTGCGCGCCTGGCAGCAGCGCATCCCCAACTCCCGCCTCGTGGTGCTGGAGAACGACTCCTACCACGTCGCCGCCTCGGACCCCGATGAGACGGTGCTCCTGGTGCGGGACTTCTTCTTCGCGGCGTGACGCCCGGGGGCGTTGAATGCTCAGAGCATCTCCGCGGCTTCGGCCTGCCGGACGGAGGAAGGCGCCTGGGCCATATGGCGCGCGGCGATGTAGCCGAAGGTCAGCGCCGGCCCGAGGGTGATGCCGCCGCCGGGGTAGTTGCCCCCCATGACGCTCGCCATGTCGTTGCCCGCGGAATACAGGCCCGGGATCGGCTGGCCCGCCGCGTCCAGCACCTGCGCATTCCCGTTCGAGCGAAGCCCGGCGAAGGTGCCCAGGTCTCCCACCACCACCTCCACCGCATAGAACGGCCCCTGCGCGATCGGCGCCAGGCAGGGGTTGGGCTGGAACTCGGGATCGCCGTTAAAGCGGTTATAGGCGGTGGAGCCCTTGCCGAAGGCGCGGTCCTCGCCGGTCTCCATGTCGCGGTTCCACTCGGCGATGGTCGCCTCCAGCCCGGCCGGGTCGATGCCGGCATTCTTTGCCAGCTCGGCCACGGTCTTGCCGGTCTTGAGATAGCCGGAGCGGATATTCGGGCCGACCGGCACGGGGAAGGGCTTCACGAAGCCCAGGCCGAAGCGGCGCAGGAAGGGCTGGTCCACCACCAGATAGGCGCGCGCCGCCTCGCCGGGCTTCGTCGTCGCGAAAAGCGCCTGGATGAAGTCGTGATAGGAGTTCGCTTCGTTCACGAAGCGCTTGCCATTCGGCAGCACGGCGATCAGCCCCGGCTTCGCGCGGTCGATGAAGTGCGGAAACACGCCCCAGCTTCCATCCTTGCGCGGCACGCGGGAGACCGGGACCCAGGCGGCGGCATTGGGATAGCCCTGCTCCACCGTGGCACCCACGCTCTCTCCCAGCCGCAGCCCATCCCCCGTGTTGCCGGGAGGAGCCGGGGAGAAATGGCCGGTGTTGTCCCGGTCATGCGGGAACATCGCGCGGCGGCGCTCCTTGTCCTGCGGGAAGCCACCGGCCGCCAGCACCACGCCACGCCGGGTGCGCACGCGAATCTCCTTGCCCTCATGCCGCACCACGGCGCCGCGCACCACATCCCCCTCGCGCTCCAGCCGGATCACGGGCGCGTCGGTCCAGACCTGCACGCCGCGATCGAGCGCGCTGCGGAACAGCCGCGCAGCCAGGGCGTTGCCATTGGTCAGCAGCATGCCGCGCCCGTTCACCAGCAGGTCGCGCGCATAGGAGGCCAGCCGCCCCGCCACATAGGCCGCCGAGGCAAGGGAGCGCGTGGCGTTGAAGAAATGCTTCAGCTCCGGCCCCGATCCGACCATCAGCCCCACGAAGGTCAGCTCCGGCAGGGGTGGGCGAAGCCGCTTCAACTCGCTCCCCAGCCCCTGGGCGCGATAGGGCTGCGCCTTGATCGAGCGCCCGCCCGAACGGCCGCCCGGCCCGGTCGGATGGTAATCCGAGAAGGCGGAGGCAGGCTCGAACTTCAGCTCCGTCTCGCGATCGAAGAAATCCACCGCCTCCGGCCCGGCCGCGAGGAAGGCGTCCACCGTATCCGCGTTGAAGTGGTTGCCCGCCTCATGCCGCAGATAGGTACGCGCCTCCTCCACACTGTCCTCGATTCCATCTCGCTTCGAGACAGGGTTGTTCGGCACCCAGAGAAAGCCGCCGGAAACGGCGGTGGTGCCGCCGACATAGGGCTCCTTCTCCGCCACGATCACCGACAATCCACGCGCCGCCGCCGCGACCGCCGCCGAAAGCCCGCCCGCGCCGGAGCCGACCACCAGCACGTCGCATTCCACCGTGTCGGTCATGCCGTTTCCTTTCTTTCCTCATGGGCACCGCGCGCGACCGCGTCACGGCGTGCGCGCAACACTTCGCCCATCTGCTGCTCGCGCTTGGCCAGCCAGACGCCGTGGCGTTCCGGCCAGTCCGCGTAGTCATCCTCGACGCCGAGTTGTTCCGCCGCCCGGCGCGCCCAATAGGGATCGCGCAGCGCCTCCCGCGCGATCGCAACCAGATCGGCCTGGCCGGCCTGCAGGATCGCCTCGGCCTGCGGCCCGTCCAGGATCATGCCGACCGCCTGGGTGGTGATCCCGGCGCCATGGCGGATCGCCTCCG
>DATCMG010000426.1:0-4168 GCA_036563555.1 Roseomonas sp.
CCGGCTAGGCTGCCCCCATGCCCGAGCCCATCACCGGACCAATGGACGGCCCCCTGCCCGGCCCCGCCTGGCGCGTCTCCTCCGAAACCGCGCCGCTGCGCGAGGTCCTCCTCTGCCCGCCTGACCATTACCGCTGGATTCCCACCAACAGCATCGTCCGCCGCACCCTGGCCGGGGAGAACCAGTCCCCCGCCACCGCCCATCTCCAGGCGCAGCACGCCGAGCTGGTCCACGCCATCGAGCAAGGCGGCGCCACCGTCCGGAAGATCGCGCCCGAGCCCCACCTCCCCTACATGGCCTATACGAGGGACAGCGTGGTGGTGACGCATCGCGGCCCCGTGCTCTGCCAGCTCGAACGCCCGCAGCGCCGCGGCGAATACGCGCCCCTGATCGACTTCCACGCCGCCCATGGCAGCGCCTTCTGGCGCAAATCCAGCGCCGGCACGCTGGAAGGCGGCGACATCCACATCATCCGCCCCGGCCTCGCCACCATCGGCGCCTCAGGTGGCCGCACCGACACGGCCGGCGCCGAACAACTCGCGGGATGGCTGCGCTCGGAGGGCTGGGAAGTCCGCGTCGAGGATTTCGACGAGCATTTCCTCCATCTCGACGTCCTCTTCTGCATGGCCGCCGAAGGCCTGGCCGTCGCCTGCGAGGACGTGCTCGACCCCGCCTTCCTGCAATGGCTGAAGGCCCGCGGAATCCGCTGGATCCCCGTCCCCTACCGGGACGCGATGCAACTCGGCTGCAACATCCTCGCCCTCGGCAACGGCCGCGTGGTATCCGCCCACGAAAGCACGGGCCTGAACGCCGCCCTCCGCGCAGAGGGGCTGGAGGTGCTGGACCCCGCCCTCTCCCTCTTCACCGCCGGCGGCGGCGGCCCCCATTGCCTCACCTGCCCCCTGCGGCGCGACGACTGACACGGAAAACCCGCCATGACCGCCGAAACCCGCCCCGTCGACCATGTCATCGCCGCCGCCCGCGCCTTCATGGGCGACCGCATGACCACCAATTCGGCCATCCGCGACCAGCATTCGCGCGGCGAGGACACCACCACCCCCGTCCAGCCCGACGCCGTCGCCTTCGTGGAAACCACGGAGGAGGTCTCCCAGCTCCTCGCCCTCTGCCACCGCCACAATGTCCCCGTGACACCCTTCGGCGCCGGCACGTCGCTCGAAGGCCATGTCACCCCCGTCCGCGCCGGCATCTCCCTCGACCTCTCGCGCATGACGGCGATCCTGGATGTCAGCCAGGACGACATGGACTGCCTCATCGAGCCCGGCGTCACCCGCCACCAGCTCAATGACCACCTGCGCGACCAGGGCCTGTTCTTCCCCGTCGATCCCGGCAGCCACTGCACCATCGGCGGCATGTGCGCGACGCGCGCCAGCGGCACCAACGCGGTACGCTACGGCACGATCCGCGAGAACGTGCTCGGCCTCGAAGTCGTCCTCGCCGATGGCCGCGTCATCAACACCGGCGGCCGCGTCCGGAAGGCCGCGAATGGCTACGACCTCACCCGCCTGATCATCGGCAGCGAGGGCACGCTTGGTGTCGTCACCAGGATCCGCCTTCGCCTGCACGGAATCCCCGAGGCCACCTCCGCCGCCGTCGTCCAGTTCCCGGAATTGCGCGGCTGCGTCGAATCGGTGATCTCCGTCATGCAACTCGGCGTCCCCGTCGCCCGCATCGAATTGCTGGACGAGGTGCAGATGGCCGCCTGCATCGCGCATTCGAAGCTTGAGAACCTCGAAGCCCTTCCCACCCTCTTCCTCGAATTCCACGGCACCCAGGCCGGGGTGCGCGAACAGGCGGAATCGGTGCAGGCCATCGTCACCGACATGGGCGGCCTCGGCTTCGCCTGGGCGGCCGACCAGGAAACCCGCAACAAGCTCTGGACCGCCCGCCACAACGCCTATTACGCCGCCATCGCCTCCCGCCCGAATGTCCGCGGCGTCACCACCGATGTCTGCGTCCCCATCTCCCGCCTGGCGGATGCCATCCTCGGCGCGAAGGAGGACATCGCGGCCTCGGGCCTGAGCGCTCCCATGGTCGGCCATGTCGGCGACGGCAACTTCCACACCGTCATCCTCGTGGACCAGGACGACCCCACCGCCCTCGACCGCGCCTGGGCGCTGGACCGCAAGATCGTCGCCCGCGGCCTGGCGCTCGGCGGCACCTGCTCGGGCGAGCACGGCGTCGGCATGGGCAAGGCCGAGTTCCTGGAGCAGGAGCACGGCATGGAGGCGCTGGCCGTCATGTGCAGCATCAAGAATGCGCTCGACCCCAAGGGCATCCTCAACCCCGGCAAGATGTTCCGGAACTAAGCCACGACCGAAGGACGGCCCTGGCCCCGTGCAGGGCCAGGGCGCGGAGGGGATATGACCAGCCCATGACCGACGACGCGCGGGAGGCCTCACTCGCCTTCGCGGCCCCTCTGGTGGCCCTCACCCTCGGCCACGTCCTCTCCAACCTCGTCCGCACTCTTCCCGCCATCGCGGCCGATGTGCTGGGCCACGACCTCGGCGTCACCGCCCAGGGCCTCGCCTCGCTCACCGGCGCCTATAATCTTTCCTTCGCCTTCGCCCAGATTCCGGTCGGCGTCGCGCTGGACCGGTTCGGCGTGCGTCATACCGCCCTGGGCCTCCTCGCCATCGCCGGCGCGGGCGCGGTGCTCGCGGCGCTGGTGGGCGGCGCGGCGGGCTTCCTCCTCGCCCAGCTCGTCCTCGGCCTGGGCTGCTCGGGCATGCTGATGTGCCCCATCACCTATGCCGCCAAGCGCCTCAGTCCAGCCCGCTTCGGCCTCTGGTCCGGCCTCGTCCAGGCGCTCGGCAATTGCGGCATGCTCCTCTCCGCCAGCCCCCTCGCCCTGCTGGTCGAGGCTGTGGACTGGCGCGCCGGCTACTGGGCCTCGGCCGCCCTCGCGCTCCTTACCTTCGGCCTGGTCGCCCTGCTGGTGCGCGACGACCGCGTGGCCGGCCCCACCCGCAGCCTCGGCGCCGATGCGCGGGAGGTGCTCCGCCTTGCCGGCTCGCGGGGCCTGCGCGGGATCGTCGTCCTCTCCTTCGCCTCCTTCGCCGCCGTGATCGGCGTGCGCGGCCTCTGGGGCGGCCCCTGGCTGATGGAGGCGAAAGGCCTTCCGCGCGTGGAGGCCGGCAACATCCTCCTCCTCGCCACCACCGCCCTGGTCATCGGACCGGCCCTCTGGGGCATTGCCGATCGCCGCTTCGGCCGGCGCCGCACCCTGCTCGCCATCGGCCATCTGGGCGCCGCCGCCTGCCTCGCCCTCACCGCCCTGGGCGGTCCGGGAGGCCCCTTCGGCATCCTCCCCACGGCCTGGGACGCGGCAACGCTCCTGGGCTTCTTCCTGATGATCTCCGTCCAGCCCCTCGCCTTCGCCGCCACGCGTGCGGCGGTGCCGCCGGAACAGGCGGGCAAGGCCCTCTCCGGCGTGAACCTCTCCTTCTTCGCCGGCGCCGCCATCCTCCAGGCCGCTTCCGGCCCGGTGGTCGCGACCGCGGGCACGGGCGCCGGGCTGATGTTCTTCGCCCTGGCCGCCGGCCTCTGCACGCTGCTCTACCTGGCCCTCACGCGGCGAACGGCCTGAACGGGCGGGAACCGTCAGCCGATCCCGCGCACCCGCAGCACCATCCCCTCAACCCCTTCGACCCGCACGGTCTCGCCCGGCTGGAGCGCGGCGCCGTGGGCGGCCCGCGCCGGCCAGTCGCCATCCCCGACCCGCACCCGCAACCCCGGCCCGGCGGAGGCGATCACCATGCCCTCCCGCCCGACCAGCCCCGATTCCGGCGTGTTCACCTCGGGCGGTCCCTTCGCGCGCCGGTGCCGCAGCCCAGCCGCCACCCCCGCCGCCATCAGCCCGACGAAGAGCACGACGGAAAGCGGAAAGCCCGGCGCCGCCACGAGCCAGACCAGCCCCGTCCCGATCGCCGCCAGCCCGGCCCAGACGAGGAAGGCCCCGGGAATGGCCAGTTCCGCGCCCAGCAGGACGAGCCCGACCAGGATCCAGATCAGCCAGGGTTCCAAGGTCCGCTCCCCGCGCGCGGAACCGAGCCCGGCGCCGCATTGCCCGCCGCCGTGAAGCCGACCGGCGCGGCGGTCGCGCCGCCCGGCCCGGCCCGCAGCAGTTCCAGCGCCGCGGTCACCCCGC
>DATCMG010000427.1:0-5815 GCA_036563555.1 Roseomonas sp.
CCCCCGCCGATGGCGAGCCGCCCGAGGCCGCCTGGTGGGCCAGCCTGGACTCGCCACGCCTGCAGGTCGTGGCGGCCCTGCCCTTCGTCATGCAGCCCGGCCAGATTCTGCCCAGCGCGATGGTGGTCGCCGCCTTCGGGGCTGATTCCACCCCGCGCGACCGCGGCCTGATCCGGCTGGAGCGCGCGCCCAACACATCGCGCGATGCGCTGGTCGCGGCGCTGGCCGCCGCGGGGCTGAAGCCGCTTCGCCTCATCCTCTCGGCCGACGGGCTGCGCGCCCTGGCCGAGGTGGAGGGGCTGATCACCCCCGGCGATTCCCGTCTCGCCTCCCTGGCCGCGCTCCGCCCCGCCCCGATCGGCGGCTATGCCGAGCCGGAGCCCGACGAGCCCGCTTCCGAACCCGCCTGACCCGATGCGGGGCATACCCCCGCCCGAAGGACGCCGACCATGCCCGTGATGCCCCGCCCCTCCATCCTCTCGGTCGAGCCCTATGTAGGCGGCGAGTCGAAGGTTCCGGGCGTGAACCGGATCGTGAAGCTCTCCTCCAACGAAGGGCCCTTCGGCCCGCCCCCCATGGCCATGCGCGCCATCGCCGAGGCCGGGCGGGAGGCGCACCGCTACCCCGATGGCGGCGCCACGGCGCTGCGCGAGGCGATCGGCAAGCACCACGGGCTGGACCCGGCCCGCATCGTGGTGGGCAACGGCTCGGACGAGCTGCTGGCGCTGCTGATCCTCGCCTATGGCGGCGAGGGGACGGAGCTGGTCATGTCCGCCCATGGCTTCCTGATGTATGAGTTGACCGGCCGCTGGGCCGGCTGCCAGGTCATCAAGGTGCCGGAAAAGAAGCTGGTGGCCGACGTGGACGGGCTGATCGCCGCCTGCGGCCCGCGCACCCGCCTCGTGATCCTGGCGAACCCGAACAACCCGACCGGCGCGCTGCTGCCGCAGTCCGAGGTGAACCGGCTGCGCGCCGGGCTGCGGGATGACATCCTGCTGATCCTCGACAGCGCCTATGCCGAGTATGTTGAGGACCCGGATTACGACCCCGGCCAGGCGCTGGTGGATTCCGGCTCCAACACCGTGATGACCCGCACCTTCAGCAAGGTCTGGGGCCTGGGCGGCATGCGGCTGGGCTGGGCCTATGGACCTGCGGCGGTGATCGACGTGCTGAACCGCGTGCGCGGCCCCTTCAACGTCTCGGCTCCCGCCATGGCCGCGGGCATCGCCGCCCTGTCCCAGCCAGGCTGGGTGGAGCGGAGCGTGCGGCACAACACCCGCTGGCGCGCCCGCATGACCAAGGCGCTGCGGCAGCTCGGCCTTACCGTGCATCCCAGCCACGGCAACTTCCTCCTGGTGGATTTCGGCAGCGCCGAGGCGGCGAAGGCGGCGGACGCCCATCTCCGCTCCCGCGGGCTGATCGTGCGCGGCGTGGCCGTCTACGCCCTGCCCACCTGCCTGCGGATCACGGTCGGCACGGGGGAGGAGTGCCAGATGGTGCTCGATGCCCTGGCGGACTTCCGACATGGCTGAGGCCCCGCTCTTCGAGCGCCTCTGCGTCATCGGCCCGGGTCTCGTCGGCTCCTCGATCCTGCGCGTCGCGCAGGAACGCGGCGACATCGCCCGCACCCTCGTCGCCACCGCGCGCAGCCCCGAAACGCTCGATCGCGTGCGCGCGCTGGGCATCGCCGATGTGGTGGAGGCCGATGCCGCGAAGGCCGTGGAAGGCTGCGACGCGGTGATCCTCTGCGTGCCCGTCGGCGCCTATGCGGGGGTGATGGCGCATATCGCGCCGCATCTCGCGCCGGGCTGCATCCTCAGCGATGTCGGCTCGACCAAGGGCAGCGTGCTGCGCGACCTCACGCCGCTGCTGCCGGCAGGCGTCCATCTCATCCCCGCCCATCCCATGGCGGGCACCGAGCATTCCGGGCCCGATGCCGGCTTCTCGACCCTGTTCAAGGGCCGCTGGTGCATCGTCACCCCGCCTCCGGGCGCCGACCCCGAAGCGGCCGCGAAAATCCGCGTCCTGTGGGAGCGCGCGGGCTCGATGATCGAGACGATGGATGCCGCAACGCATGATAAGGTCGTCGCCATCGTCTCCCACCTGCCGCATCTGATCGCCTTCACGATCTGCGGCACGGCGGACGACTTGGCGCAGGAAACGCGCGAGGCCGTGCTGCGCTTCGCCGCCTCCGGCTTCCGCGACTTCACCCGGATCGCGGCCAGCGATGTCGACATGTGGCGCGACATCTTCCTGAACAACCGGGAGGCGGTGCTGGAGATGCTCGCCCGCCTGACCGAGGATGCCCAGGCCTTCGGCCGCGCGATCCGCTGGGGCGAGGCCGGCTTCATCGAGGACCGCATCCGCCGCGGCCGCAAGATCCGGCGCTCCCTGATCGAGATGAAGCAGGCCTGAGCCGCAAGCGGCCAGTCACGCCGGCCCGGGCCTCCTCAAGCCTGCCTTGCAGGACCGCGGCGAGCGGGGATGTTCACGACGCAACCCCACCGCCGCACCATGAGGCCCTTCGGTTACGACCCGGTGAAGGACACCCGCTCGTTCTCCCCGCCCTTCGGCGGCTTGCCGGTCACCGTCGCCTTCACATAGCCGAAGGCGTGAAGCAGCGTGGAGGACGGGCTGTCCCAGTACTCGGCGCCCGTCATCTCCACGGCGATGAGCGCGATGCGGGCATCCTCGGGACCATCCGGGAACCAGGTCTTCATTGTCTCCTGCCAGAGCTCCTTCTGCTTCGCGACATCGCGCACGACCCGCGCCTTGCCGGAAACAGAGACGTAATTCTGGCTGGAGGGATCGGAGTAGGAGAGCAGCACGCGGTCGTTCCTCGCGATCTCCTCGGTCTTCTCCGTGCCGCTGCCGGAGAAGAACCACAGGGTCTTGCCATCGGGATCCAGCCCCGCTGCGACCATCGGCCGCCCGCGCAGCTCGCTGCCATCGCCATGCGTCACCAGCACGGCGGTCTTCACGTCCTTGATCAGCTCGCGAACCTTCTCGCGTTGCTGGTTCTCGGTCTGTGCTTCGGCCATGGGGCCCTCCTTTCCGGTCTGGATCAGGCGATGGAACGGCCCCGGCCCGGCCCGGTTGCCCCGCCCCGGGGCTTGCTTGCCCCGGCCCGGCCCCGCACCCTGCGGACCACCATGAGCCACCCCGACCTCCATCTCGCGCGCGACGGCGGCATCGCCACCATCACCATCGCCCGCCCCGACAAGCGCAACGCCCTCACCCTGCCCATGTGGCAGGCCCTGGGCGAGATTTTCGGCACCCTCTCGGCCGAGGATTCGCTGCGCTGCGTCATCCTGCGCGGAGCCGGCGAGAATGCCTTCTCCGCCGGCGCCGATGTCACCGCCTTCCGGCACGAGCGCGGCACGGAGGAGCGCGAGCGCACCTATAACGACGCGCTGGTGTCCGCCTTCCTCTCCATCGAGCGCTGCGTGCACCCGGTGGTCGCGGCCCTGCGCGGCCACGCCCTTGGCGGTGGCTGCGGCCTAGCGCTGATGTGCGACTTCCGCGTCGGCGGCCCTGCCACGCGCCTGGGCATCCCCGCCCGCAACCTCAACATCTACTATCCGCATGAGGGGCTCGACGCCCTGCTCCGCATCGCCGGGGAGGCGATTGCGATGGAGATGATGGTGGAGGGCCGCACCTATACCGGCGAGGAGGCCCTGGCCCGCCACCTGCTCACCCGCCTGGTGCCCGACGACCAGGTGCAGGCCGAATCCCTGGCGCTGGCCCAGCGGATCGCCGAGGGCGCGCCGCTGGCCAACCGCTTCCACAAACGGGCCCTTCGCGCCCTGCGCGGCCCTCTGCCCATTACCGCCGCCGACCGCGCAGAGCTGGACGAATTCCCCCGCAGCGCCGATTTCCACGAGGCGGTGGCGGCTTTCAACGAAAAGCGGCGGCCGATCTTCCAGGGACGCTGAGCGGCCCCTCAGCCATCGCCGGCAGGGCTATGAGGAACGGCGCCAGCGATGCCGCGTCCGCCAGAGATGCCAGACGTAGATGAGCACGGCCGCCGTCACGACCGCGATCGCCAGCGGGTCCATCCAGTGCTCGATCGTCTCCCACTGGCCTTCCAGCAGCCAGCCTGCCGTCATCAGGAAACCCGTCCAGGCGGCGGTGCCGAGGCTGGTCGCGATGTAGAAGACCCAGCGGTTCATCCGCACGATCCCAGCAGGGATCGAGATCAGGGTGCGCGGCCCCGGCAGGAACCGGCACAGGAACACCGCCCAGATGCCCCAGCGCACGAGGAAGGTGGCGGCCTCGCGCACATCCTCCCCGATGATGCCGAAATAGCGCCCGACCTTGTCGGCCAGATGCTCGATCCGCTCCTGCCCCACGGCCCGGGCAGCCTCGTACCAGGCGGCGTTGCCCAGGATGGCGCCGGCGCAGCCCGCCAGGAACACCGCCAGCGGATCCATCTTGCCCTGCGCGGCCGCGAAGCCCGCCACCGGCATGATCGCCTCCGAGGGAATGGGCGGAAAAACATTTTCGGCCAGCATCAGCAGGAAGATGCCGAAGGTGCCGGTGGCCGCCATCACATCGGCGATCATCTGAAGCATCGGTCAGGAAGCCCGGAACAGGGTGACGGCCACGCGCCGGCCGCGAACGTAGTTGAAACCCTCGACGCGCCCAACGGCACGGGGGCGCAGCCCGATCGAGGCGGCCTCGGCCTCGAAGCGCGGCACCTCGCGGCCTTCCACGGCCACGACCCGGTCCGGCTCCCCGGCGAGGAAGCGCGCGGCCTCCGTGCCGTTGGCCAGCAGCCGCGTCGCGGTGCCGGCGGCGAAGACCATGGAGGGCTCATGGAAGCCGGCGATGCCGAAACGCTCGGCCGGCACGCCCTCGGCGGCGACCAGCGCCGCGACGCGGGGCGAGACCCAGGGCGCCACGAGATGCGGCAGCACGCCGCCCAGCACCACCCAGTAGAGCGGCACGGCCAGGATGGCGGCCGACAGTCCGGCCCGCGCCCATTCCCCGATCCGCGCGGCCCGCAGCACGGCCCAGAGCAGCAGCCCGACCACGGGGACGGCCAGCAGCCCGGCCGGTGAAACCCGCCCATCCGCCAGCACCGGCAGCGCCACGGCGCCGATCGCCAGCCCGATCCCGGTTCCGAACAGCGCGGCCCAGCCGAGCCAGGCCAGCCAGTGCGGCGCCTTCTTCCGCAGCGGATCGCAGGCCCAGGCCGCGCCCAGCAGCAGCAGCGCCGGATAGGCCGGCAGCACGTAATGCGGCAGCTTCGTCGCCACCGCCTCGAAGAGAATCCAGGTCGGCGCCGCCCAGGCCAGCAGGAACCGCGTCCCCGACCGCATCCGCGCCGCCCAGGCATGCGGCAGCCCCCGCAGCACCAGGAAAGCCCCCGGAAAGGCCGCGATCCCGAAGGTCAGGAGGTAATAGCCCGGCGGACCCCAATGGGCTTCCTCGCCGGAGCCCACCTTGTTCAGCATGTCGTCGCCCAGCGCCTGGGCGAAGAACCGCCCTTCCGTGGCGATCCCGATGGCCAGCAGCCAGGGCAGCGCGCAGCCGATCATCACCGGAATGCCCCAGCCCAGCCGCAACGCCCTCACCCATGGCGCCCCAACCCGCCATCCCCGGTCCGCCACATACAGGGTCAATCCGGCAAGCAGCGGCACCATGGGCGCGATCGGCCCCTTGAGCAGCACCCCCGCCCCCAGCGCCAGCCAGAAGCCCAGCGCCGACCGGCCCGAGAAGGCGGAGGGCGCCAGATAGGCCCGCCCCATGAGCCCCATTGCCGCAACGATGCTGGCGAGCAACGCCGCATCCGTCTTGGCGATATGCGTCT
>DATCMG010000490.1:0-4177 GCA_036563555.1 Roseomonas sp.
GATCACCGCTTCTTCCGGATAGAAGATGAGCTTCGGCCCGAAGCCACCGCCCACATCGGGCGTGACGACGCGGACCTGCTCCTCCGCCATGCCGAGCAGGTCGCAGAGAAGGCGATGCGCGGCGTGGGGCGTCTGGGTACTGGTCCAGACCGTCAGCCGGTCTTCGATCGGGTCAGGACGGGCGACGACGCCGCGGCATTCCATGGAATGGCTGCCGCCGCGGTGGATGGAAAGGCGCTCGGCGAAACGGTACGGGGCGGCAGCGAAGGCTGCATCCACCGCGCCGTATTCCAGCACCAGCTCGGCCGCGAGATTGGAAGGCGCGCCACGATGCGCCACCGGCGCGCCGGGTTCCAGGGCGGCGACGCAGTCGGCCACGGGCGGCAGCGGGTCGTAATCCACATCCACCAGGGCGGCAGCGTCCTCGGCGATGTGGCGGCTCTCGGCGATCACGACGGCGATAGCCTCGCCGACATGGACCACCTCGGAGTCCGCGAGGACGGGGCGGTGCAGTTCCAGCCGATAGGCGGGGCTCGGCAGGGCAACGACGAGGCGCGTGTCGGTCAGATGCGGAGCCAGGTCGGCCAGGGTGAGGACGGCATGCACACCCGGCAGGGCGCGCGCGGCGGCGGCGTCGATCCGGTCAATCGCGGCATGGGCATGGGGCGAGCGGAGGAAGGCCGCGTGAAGAAGGCCGGGCGGCGCGATATCGTCCACGAAGCGGCCCTGGCCGCGGATCAGCGCGGCATCCTCCAGGCGCGGCACATCCCTGCCGACGAGACGGCCGGGGGGCATGGCGGTCATGGCGCGGCGTCCCGCATCACGCGCGCCGCTTCCAGCGTCGCCGTGACGATGCTGTCATAACCCGTGCAGCGGCACAGATTGCCGGAGATGGCTTCGCGCACCTCCTCGGCTGTCGGGTCCGGGCGGTCCTGCAGGAACTCGGCGAGGGTGGTGAGCATTCCGGGCGTGCAGAAGCCGCATTGCAGGCCGTGATGGGTGCAGAAGGCAGCCTGGAGCGGGTGCAGGCTGGAAGCGTCGGGCGCCAGCCCCTCCACCGTGGTCACGGATTGCCTCTCGGCCTGCACGGCGAGGATGAGGCAGGCGCGGACAGCGCGGCCATCCAGCAGCACGGTGCAGGCGCCGCAAACGCCATGCTCGCAGCCGAGATGCGTGCCGGTCAGGCCCAAAGTGCCGCGCAGGAAGTCCGCGAGATGCTGGCGAACGGGGGCTTCTACCTCATGCGGCTTGCCGTTTACGGTCAGGGCGATGCGGCGCGTGGTCATGCGGCGCCCCCGGCGCGGGTTGCGGCGGTTTCCAGGGCGCGGCGGATCAGCACGCCGGCAAGGCGGCGGCGATACCAGGCCGGGGCCTGGGGATCGGCCATTGCTTCGATACTTTCGCATTCAGCGGCGGCGGCGCGGAACAGCGCCTCCGACGGCACTTCACCCATCAGCCTCGCTTCCGCCGCGCGCAGGCGCAGCGGGCCAGCGCCGACGCCACCCAGGGTGAGCGAGGCACGCGCGATCCGCCCCCCCTCCAACGCGAGCAAGGCAGCCGCGGAGACGATGGCATAGTCCCCATGACGGCGGGCGAATTCGGTGAAGCTGGCGCCGTGTCCGGCGGGCCAAAGGGGAAATCGGATCGCGGTGACCATCTCCTCCGGCGCCAGGGAGGGCGTCATGAAGCCCAGGGGAAAATCGTGGATGGAGAGGTCGCGCGCGCCGGCAAGCCCCCTCACCTCGACCACCGCATCCAGCGCCGTCGCGACGGCCACCAATTCGGCCGAGGGGTCGAGGTTGCAGAGAGATCCGCCGATGGTACCGCGGTTTCGGGTCTGGCGGTGCCCGACGAAGGTCAGGGCCTCCGCCATCAGGGGCACCTGCGCGCGCACCAACGCGCTCTCCTCAATATCACGCTGCCGGGTCATGGCGCCGATCCGCAGCGTGCCGTCATCGACCGCGATGCCGGAGAGGCCTTCGACCCGGTTAATGTCGATCAGGTGATCGGGGAAGGCGACGCGCATGTTCAGCATCGGCATCAACGACTGGCCGCCGGCCAGAAGCCGTGCGTTCTCGAGCGTCGCGAGCAGACCGAGTGCCTCCTCGATGCTGCGGGGATCGTGATAGGCAAAGGGCGCCGGCTTCATGCCGCCCTGCCAAGCAAGCGACGGACCTGCGCCGGCAGAATGGGTAGGGATGTGATGGCGCCGGGCTGGCGCAACGCATCATCGACCGCTGACGCGATGGCAGCGCCAACCGCGTTGGTGCCCCCCTCCCCCGCCCCCTTCACGCCGAGCGGGTTCAGCGGGCTCGGCGCGTCTTCAGTGATCAGCACATCCACATCCGGCATTTCTGCAATGGTCGGAATCAGGTAATCGGCGAAGGTGGTGGAGAGAGGCTGCCCATTGGGATCGTAGCGGAACTCCTCATACAGCGCGCCGCCCAGGCCCTGGGCAAAACCGCCGACAATCTGCCCTTCCACGAGCATCGGGTTGATCGCGCGGCCGATGTCGTTGACGACGAGATAGCGCTCCACGGCCACGCCGCCCGTGCCGCGATCGATCCTTAGCAGGGCGATGTGAACACCGTATGGATAGGCCATGTGGTCGCTCCAGAACCATTGCTCGGCGGTCAGGCCCGGGGTGCGTCCGCGCATCTCCGGCGCATTCGGCCCCATGCGGCGGGCGATCTCGGCGAGCGTAAGGCTGGGGCCGGGCAGGCCATCGGTACGCGACACCACGCCGTCAGCAATGGTCAGCTCGGACGGGCGCAGCTGAAGGAGGGTGGAGGCTGCGTCCAGCGCCATCTCGCGCACGGCGAGTGCCGCCTGCCAGGTGGCGGATCCGGACATGACCGTAACGCGCGAGGCATGGGCGCCATTGCCGAACTCGATCCGGTCCGTACGACCGCGCACGACCCGAATGCGGGCATAATCCACGCCCAACCCCTCCGCGCAGATCTGGGCAAGGGCCGTCTCCACCCCCTGCCCGACCGAGGCGGCACCCGTCACCACCTCCACGGCTCCGGTGGCATCGACCGAAACGCGCACACCATCCGAGGGGCCAAGGCCGCTCTTCTCCACGAAGAAGGCAAGGCCCGCGCCAACGCATTCTCCAGCGGCGCGGCGCGTTGCCAGTTCCTCCTGCAGCGCATCCCAGCCGAAGCGGGTCAGGGCCTTATCGAGCAGGCCTTCATAATTGCCGGAATCAAGCACGATCTCGGTCCCAAGCGCGTCCAGCGGGCGGGCATGCGGCATCTCCGCCATGCTCACCAGGTTGCGCCGGCGAACCTCGGTCCGATCGAGGTCAAGGCGGTCGGCGATGGCATCCATCAGCCGCTCTCGCACGAAGGTCGTCTCATAGCGGCCGGGGGCGCGATAGGTGGCAGCGGGGGTCTTGTTGGTCAGGCGGAAATGGCCGGCCACGCGATAGGTGGGCAGGCGATAGGGACCGGGCAGCATGCCGGCGGCGAGATCAGCCACACGCGCGCCATGGGTGCGCACATAGGCGCCCTGATCGTGAAAGAAGACGTCATCAATGCCGAGAAGCCGGCCTTCCGCATCCACGGCAGCGCGGATGCGGTGGTGCTGCTGGCGGGAATGGTTGGTGGCAACGAAATGCTCGCGCCGATCCTCGATCCACTTGACCGGGCGGCGCAGGCGCAGGGCCGCAGCGCAGACCAGCAGATCCTCGGGATAGAGTTCCCCTCGCACGCCGAAGCCCCCGCCGACATGCCCCTCGAAGAGATGCACGCCATGGGGCGGGCGGCTCAGCAACCGCGCGATCTCGTCGCGGTTCCAGTGCTGCTTCTTGGCGGTGCCGTGCAATTCCAGCACGTCATGCGCCGCATCGTAGCGGGCGACGGCGCCACGCGTCTCCAGCGGCACGCCGGAATGGCGGCCGATCGAGAGCTCAAGCTCCACTACCGCATGGGCATCCCGGAAGGCGGCATCCACATCGCCATAGGCCTTGCGGACGACGGTGGGCTCGGTGTCCAGGCCGGGGGCGAATTCGCCAGGCGACGCGGTAGCGTCGAGGAGGACGGGCAGTTCCTCAATCTCCACCCCCACCATCTCAGCCGCGTCCTCGGCGCGATAGGCGTCCTCGGCAAAGACGACGGCCACAGGCTCGCCGACATAGCGCACGCGATCCCGGGCCAGCACGAACTGGCAATAG
>DATCMG010000496.1:0-8913 GCA_036563555.1 Roseomonas sp.
CATCACCCCACCATGGCCCAGCGCCAGTGCCTCGTTCGCCGCAAACAGCCGCCGGCCACGTTCGTCCAGGAACTTGCACGCCTGCTGATACCGCGCGCGGATGTCGTCAACCTCGATCACTCCAGCGGCTTACCCCACCGAGCCCGAGAACCGTCAGCCTCCATCTGCTCTGAACCGGCGACCAGCAATCACATCTGATTCAGCCATTTCGCGTCGAGCCCTTAGCTCGGCTCGACCACACCTCGCAGGCTGTCGATCACGCGATCAGTCACCTGCTGGAAGCCGGGGCCGTCCAGGTAGCCGTCCATGGCGCCGGTGCGCTGCAGGAAGTTCTGCCAGACGGGGCTCTGCATGCCGCGACGGAAGCGGTCGTGCAGAGAGGTATATACCGGGTCCGAAAGGCCCGCAGGGGCGCAGAGACCCTTCATGTTCTCGGCCACCACGTCCCAGCCCAGTTCCCGAATGGTGGGGACATCGGGAAAGTTAGGCAGGCGCTGCTCGGAGGCCACGGCGAGGGGGCGGACATCGCCGGAGGCGATCACGCCGGCCATTTCCTCGGGCGCAAGCACGGCCAACTCCACCGTCCTGGACAGCAACGCCTGTAAGGACGGTGCACCACCAGTGAAGGGAGCGTGCAGCAACTCAATCCCAGCTGACTGGGACAGAAGCACGAAGACAGCGTGATAGATCGAGCCGATACCGGATGAGGCGTGGGACACGGTGCCGGGCTTGGCTTTCGCCTCGGCAACTACGGCCTTCAGATCGCGGAAGCGGCTGTCGCGATGGGCGACGATCAGCAGGGGCTGGTGCGTGAGGCGAATGATGGCGCGGAAAGAGCGTTTGGGATCGTAGGGCAGCTTGCGAAAGGCAGGGAGGGAGGTGCTTTCGCTGCCGCCGCCGACCAGGAGGTTCAGCCCGTCCGGCGGCAGCCCTGCCACATATTCAGCCGCGATGGCCCCGCCGGCGCCCGGGCGATTGATGACCACGAGGGGCGCCGGGAAGAAGGGGGAGGCGGCCTCGGCGATGGCACGGGCAGCAAGGTCGGCGCCGCCACCTGGGGCAAAGCCAACGATCAGCTGGATGGGGCGCGTGGGTTCCCAAGCGGCTTTCGCGGCGCTCCATGGGGCGGCTGCCATGGCAGCCGCTCCGGACAGGATTTGCCTACGTCCGGACATCGTTTCCTCGGCTCATTCTCGTTTGCGTGGAGCTTAAGGCCGGCTTGCAGCGGTGGACAACCCGCGCGGTCCAGGCTTGGCTTGGCGGCCATCGAGGAGACACCATGCCGCTGACGCCCGTCTATCCCGTACCCCCCGGCACGGTAGATTGCCACATGCACATCTATGGTCCGGCAGAACGCTATCCCGTAGCCCCCACCAATCCCTCCCCCGTTCCGCATGCCTATGACCTCGAAGCCTACCGGACGTTGCGTGCGCAGCTGGAAGTGAGCCGCACGGTGGTGGTGCAGCCCACGGCATATGGCGCTGATAATTCCTGCACGCTGGATGCGGTGGCCGGGTTAGGGGCGGGCAGTGCGCGGGCAGTGGTGGTGGTGACGCCGAACACACCGGCGGCTGAGCTGCGGCGGCTGCATGCGGGTGGGGCACGCGGGGCGCGGGCCTTCCTTCTAAAGGGCGGGCTGGTGCCCTGGGAGCAACTGCGAGCGCTGGCCGCGCATGTAGAGCCACTGGGCTGGCACGTGCAGCTGCAGTTCGATGGCGCGGAGATGGTGGAGAGGGAGGCACTGATCCGAAGCCTGCCCTGCCCTGTGGTGATCGACCATATCGGGCGCTTCCATGATCCCGTGACGCCCAAAGCGCCAGCGGCGCGCGCGCTGCTGCGGCTGGTCGAGACCGGGCGGGTCTGGGTGAAGCTGTCCTCACCTTATGGCGTATCACGCAGCGGGCCGCCGGATTACGCTGATGTGGCGGCTATAGCACGCGCGCTGATCAAAGCTGCGCCGGAGCGGCTCGTCTGGGGATCCAACTGGCCACATCCCAATGAGGCAGAGCCGAAGCCTGAGGTGGCGCCGCTGCTCGACCTGATCGGCCATTGGGCGCCCACCGAGGTGGTGAGGCACGCGATCCTGGTGACAAATCCGGCGCGGCTCTACGACTTCTGATGGGACTTGGGCATTTAGCGCCGCAGGCCAGGGTTTTTCCAGCATGGGTAGGCTGCTCTACCGAACGCTTCATGGCTGGACGTCCTGCTCGTGGCGCCGCGGCGCTGTGGCGCTGTGGCGCTGTGGCGCTGTGGCGCTGTGGCGCTGTGGCGCTGTGGCGCTGTGGCGCTGTGGCGCTGTGGCGCTGTGGCGCTGTGGCGCTGTGGCGCAACGATAAGCCCTTGAAGGTGCGGATCTCTGCGGCCAGCGAGCGCAACGAGACGCTACGCGTCCAGAACGGATCGGAGGGCATGGACGGGCGGGGACGAGGAGGCATTCGGCTGGACTTCCGCAACAGGAGACATCTGGACGAGAACCTTGCTTTGAAAGGGCAGGAAGCCTGCCCTGCTTGGTCAATCCCGGCAGCGCAATCAGAATAAATTCGTGGAGTTAGGCAGACTTGTGGCATTCGGCTAAAAGATGGCCGACCACATCAGGCGACCTGCAGCACCCGATGGATTGCAAAGACGCCTCCTCGCAGTCTGACGCCGCCCGACGCCAGGCACTCATCGCCTCTTTTGGCACACGTGCACTCAGCGAGCCGCTCGACCTCGACACGTTGCTTACTGAAGCCGCCGTCCACGCCGGTGCAGGGCTGGGCGTCGCACACGCCAAGGTCCTGCAGTACTGCCCTGAGGCCGACCACCTGCTGGTCCGCGCCGGTGTTGGTTGGAAGTCCGGTGTAGTTGGTCGCGCCACACTCTCATCCGGCATGGCCTCGCCCCCAGGACGCGCGCTGCGAACGGGAGAGGCGGTCTCAATTGCAGATATTCGCGGAGAGGAGGACTTCGTGTGGTCCGACCTCTTGCGCCAGCACGGCGTCGTCTCGCTGCTGAATGTACCAGTTCGGGTCTTCGGCCCCGTAGCCTGGGGCGTGCTCGAGGTTGACGCTGAGGCTCCGCACCAGTTCAGCCTTGAGCACGAGCACTTCCTGGTCTCTCTTGCAGCCCTACTGGGTGCCGCGATCCGTCGTCTTGAGGCGGAGGCGGAACGTCACCGGGCGGACGAAGCACTCCGTGAGAGCGAGGCACGGCTCCGGGCGCTCGCCGATAATCTTCCCTCAAGCATGGTATACCAAGTCGCGATGCAGCGCGACGGCACCGGACGCCGATTCGTCTACATCGCTCAAAGCTGCGAACGCCTGACCGGTGTCTCCGCTGAGGCCGCGTTTGCCGATCCCGCCGCGCTTTACGAGAGGATCCTTCCTGAGGACCGCCCAGGCCTTGGCGCGGCCGAGACAGAGGCTATCCGTAATCTGCGGCCGTTCGAGTTCGAGGCGCGCTTCGCGCACGCCGACACCGGCGAGGTCCGCTGGTGCCGCATCGCCTCCTCCCCGAGAGAGTTGACCGACGGTGCGTTGATCTGGGACGGGCTCCTCGTAGACCTTACTGAACGAAGGGCGGCCGAGGAGCGCCTCCGGGAGAGCGAGGAAATGCTTCGCCTGTCTCAGCAGGCCACGCTCGTCGGCAGCTTCGAGCGCGATTTTCGCGCCGGTACGCTCCGATGGTCGGCCGAGACCTACGCGATCTACGGGCTCCCTGTGCCGGTCTTTGACGAGCAGGGCGCTCCGATGCTCGTCGCGAACTGGCTCGATGCTATCCACCCCGAGGATCGCGACCGCTTGGCGGCGGAGATTACCTCAGCACTGGCGTGCGGCGCGCCCGAACTCACCCTGCAGTACCGGATCCGCCGCGCTGGCGACGGCGCAGAACGATACCTGGAGGCCCGCTCACGTTACTTCTACGACACGATGGGACACCCGCTCCGGGCAATCGGAGCCGCGATCGATGTTACTGAGCAAAAGGAGACCGAGGCGGCACTACGGGAGCTGTCCGCGACTCTCGAGAACCGGGTCGCCGAGCGCACGCGCGAACGCAACCGGGTCTGGGAGCTCAGCGGCGACCTGCTCGCGGTTATGGACTTTGACGGCCGGCTCAAGTCTATCAATCCTGCCTGGTCGGAGCTGCTGCAGCTTGATGAAGCGACGCTCATGGCTGCGCACATCTCAGATCTTGTCCACCCCGACGATCACGCCGCAGTCACCGGGATAGTGGCAGCACTCCGCCGTGGTGAGGTTGTGCGGGGCTTCGAGAATCGATTACGCCAAGCAGGCGGGGCGTACATTACGATCTCATGGACCGCCGTGCCCGAAGGCGAGGTCTTCTATGCCGTCGGACGTGACGTCACGCGAGAGAAGGAGCGTGAGGAGCAACTACGCCAGGCGCAGAAGATGGAGGCGGTGGGCCAGCTCACGGGCGGGATCGCCCATGACTTCAACAACCTGCTCACCGCCGTGCTGGGCAGCCTGGAACTGCTGCGCAAGCGCCTGCCCACGGGTGACGAACGCGTTTCGCGCCTGCTCGACAACGCCGTCCAGGGCGCGCAGCGCGGGGCGTCGCTGACCCAGCGCCTGCTCGCCTTCAGCCGGGGCCAGGCGCTCAATCCCAAGGCGGTGGATGTGCCGGAGGTGGTGCGGGGCATGTCGGACCTGCTGCGCAGCTCCCTCGGGGCTGGCGTGCGGGTCGAAACCTTGTTTCCCCTGCATCTGGCGCCGGCCCATGTGGACGCGAACCAGTTGGAGCTGGCCCTGCTGAACCTGGCCGTGAATGCGCGCGACGCCATGCTCGGCACCGGCCAGCTCACGATCGCAGCGCGGGAGGAGCGCGTGGAGGTAGGCCAGGCCGGTGAGTTGGCGCCGGGTGATTACGTGGTGCTGGGCGTCACCGACACGGGCGAGGGTATGGACGAGGCGACGCTGGCGCGCTGCGTCGAGCCGTTCTTCACCACCAAAGGCATCGGCAAGGGCACCGGGCTGGGCCTGTCCATGGTGTATGGCCTCGCGGAGCAGTCCGGTGGCCGGCTCGTGCTGCGCAGCCGCAAGGGCGATGGCACGACGGCCGAGTTGTGGCTGCCGCGGGCGGAGGCCAAGGCCGCGCCCACGACACGCCCTGGCGTTGAAATGGCCGATCTGCGGCTCGAATTCCCTGGCCGCCACACCGTGCTGATGGTGGACGACGATCCGCTTGTGCTGGCGAGCGCGGCATCCATGCTGGAGGATCTCGGGCACGCGGTCGTCGAGGCGGCGTCGGGCCGCCAGGCGCTGGAGATCCTGCGGGCCGGTGCCAAGGTGGACCTGATCGTCACGGACCAGGCCATGCCAGGCATGACAGGGATTCAGCTTGCCGCCGAGGTGCGCCGGCTGTGGCCCGGGCTGCCAGTGCTTCTCGGCACCGGTTATGTCGAGCGGGCGGAGATGGCGGCGTCGGGATTGCCGCTGCTTGGCAAGCCTTTCGGGCAGGCGGAGTTGGCGGCCGCGATCGAGGCTTGTTTGAGCGCCACAGGGCAGGCCGGCGGAAAGATCGTGCCATTCCCGAAGGCCGAGGGGCGGCCTTTGACCTGATAGGGGCTAGGCGCTGCAGGCGCCCTGTCACGCAGGCGAGCGCGGCCTCAACATGTATAGACCCGTATCAACGCCCGCCATAGATGCGGCGGCATCGCCGGACGGTGCACGACGATGACGGTGTCGCAAGCATGAAAGGTCGGACTGCCTATTTAAACTTCAGCGGTCTGCGCTTCCGGAAGCATGCCGGCCGCATGCTTCTGCTCAACCCCCGACGACCCCACTGGGGCGCCATTCGCAGCGGCGGCCCTGGCAAGGGGAAGCACCACGTTGCAGGTCAGTCCCGACGGCTTCCAAAGCCAGTCCACCGAGCCGCCGAGCTGGTTTCGAATGGTGGCCTCGATCAGACGAAAGCCGAAGCCGCGCCGTGAGGGGGCAACGACCAGCGGTCCGCCACTCTCAATCCAGCGGATGCGAAGCATCCTAGCGCCATCGTCACGGCGCCACTGGACCTCGACCTTGCCACCCGGGATCGAGAGCGCCCCGTACTTGGCCGCGTTTGTCGCCAACTCGTGCAGCACCATCGCAAGGGGCTGCACCGCCGTAGATGCAAGAGGAAAACGTGGGCCGTCGAGCAGCACGGCTTCGCTCTGCTTAGTGCCCCCTGCATACGCGGCCAATTCCTTCTCAGCCAGCAAACGCAGGTCGGTTCCAGCCCACCCTCCATCCGCGAGTAGAGAGTGCGCCCGCGCAAGAGCGGCCACGCGGGCCTCGACTGCCGCAATGAATGCCTTGGGCTCGCTGACTGGGGTTAGGCGAAGCAGTGACTGGACCACGGCCAGCGCGTTCTTGGCGCGGTGGTCCACCTCACGGGCGAGGAGGACCTGCTTCTCCTCGGCCGCGCGACGCTCGGTGATATCGCGCAATACCCCAGTAAAGAACCGCGAACCGGACGTGTCGCACCACTCTCCTATTGACGCCTCCAGTGGGACAACGGTCCCGTCCTTCCGCAGCCCCTCCAGTTCGACTCCAACGCCGATCACATGCGGCTCGCCCGTGCAGAGGTACCTCTTAGCACCCTCGTCGTGCCGCGCTGCGAGGTGAGCCGGCATCAGCATCGCGAGATTGCGGCCGATCACCTCCGCCGCGGTGTACCCAAAGACGCGTTCGGCACCTCGATTGAAGGCTTGGACGATGTTTTGCGCGTCCATGACAACGATGGCATCAGGTGCCGTTTCTACGACGGCGCGCAGGCGGGCTTCACTCTCGGCAAGTGCGGCCTCGCCGAGCTTCCGATCGTTGATGTTCGCGACCACGCCAAACCACTCGGTGATCTCGCCCCTCTCGTCAAGGATCGGAACCCCGCGTGCCCGATACCAGAGCCAGACTCCGTCACAGGTTCGGACCCGGTAATCGACACCTACTGGGCGTCTCGCCATCATAGCTTGCCGCCACGCCTCCACCGTCGGGGCGATGTCGTCAGGGTGCAGCGCCTTCAACCATCCACTCCCGCGTAGCTCCTCCGGACGCTGCCCGGTCAAGACCTCCCAGCCTCGGCTTTCGAGGATTGAACCATTCGCCTCAGCCCGCCACAGCGCCGAGGCGCCGGCCTCGGCCAGCGCGCGATGGCGACGCTCGCTCGCCTCCATGGTCGCGCCCGCCCGACCAATTGTTTCACGGAGCGCCTCAAACTCGGCCACCTTCGCCCGGTGCCGCATGGGCGAGAACGGCGCGAGCGCCAGTGCCCCCGCGCCGGCCGCAACCGCCTCAGCCTGCTTCCTGAGGATAGTGATGGGGCCGAGGACGCGCTGGCCGAGCCACATGGCGAAAGCGAGCGCGAGCGCCGACACAGCCGTCCCACCCCCTAACAAAGTCAGGACCGGCGGTTGCCAACTCGCATTGAAGGCGGAAGTGGGCTCCAGGACCATCAAGGTCCATCCGGGTATTCCCGCGATACGCTGGAACGCAAGCTTGACGTCTTCCCCGCCGAGTGTACGCCCGGAGGCGAAGCCGCTGTCCCGCCCCGCGATAGCCTCGGAATACCAGCCAGGAACCTGCATGCCGACGAAGCGGTCGGCCTCCTGCGAGCGTGCGGTGATGACGTTCCGGCCGTCCGTGATGGTCGCGATGGCACCCCCCGAGAGGTCCGGTGCCGCGAGAAGCCGAGACAGGTGTTCCGGCCATATGCGGGTTCCGACAGCCGCGACCACCCGTCCATTACGCAGGACAGGGACATTCACCGTGAGGATGGGCCGACGAGAGATGGAGCCGATGACGAGGTCGCTGACGGTTGGGCGCGCAATCCCGAAGACCGCCCGCGATGCATCTACCGCGGCGGTTGAGGGGAGAGGCTCCCCAAAGGGACGTTCCGTGTCGATCCAGATGCGGAGATCCGGCCCGATCAAGCCAACTGGAGAACCGACGGCTTCGGCCGCGCGGCTTGCGTGGGCATAGAAAGGCGCAAGGTCGCCGTCGGGACCATTGTCGAGAGCCGGCGATGCAGCGAGGGCCGCTAGCGCCGAAATATGGGTGATGACCTCACGTTCGATGAGCAGTGCGACACCTTTCGCACTGTCGCGGAGGCGGTCCTCGTAGGAGCGCTGATGGCTGCCCATGGCAAGCCACGCACCCGCAGCGCCGACGGCAAGCGCGGGCAGGAGGGCCACGAGAGTGATTGCGGCGAGATGTACCCGAAGGGTGTAAGGTGGTGACCAGGAGGGTTTTCGGCCCGGCCCTTTGTCGAAGGCTCGCGACGGCATGCCGCTCTGACCTCCCTTAGCATCTTACATGCAAGGTAGATGGCCCGCAGAAAGTTGCAACCTCAGCGTGCACAAAGGGGTCGAGTAGTTTATCGCCTGCAGGGGAAGCTCACTGGCGTGAGTGATGGTATTGGCGACGGGCGCCATGAGAGTGGACAAGGCGGGCCAGCCAGCCACAGCGAACGTGGCCGCCCTATGTTGTGCGTGGCTTGAAGCCTTAGCTTTCTCGCATTTTACCGAACTGCTCTGCGGGTCTGCGGGCCAGCTTTGGGCGAGTGCACCTTGTCCATGCTTTCAGGAAGCTAGCTCTTCAGGCATGGGACTTTGCGCTTGGCTTCTCCGCCGAGCAGAGCGAAAGGTCGCTCGTGCGCAGGGAAGTGTCCTGCCGCGCCACCCTGACCGGCACTCGGCGGGGCATTGGGTCGTAGGACCCGATGGCCGGGTCCGAGCCAGGACCTGACGATGACCAAGCCGCTCTGTGAGACCCAGACCCAGATCCTCACCGCCACGGCCCAGCATAGGGTGCCGTCGCGGGATGTGTTGGAAATGGCCGTGGCTGTCTCCGGCGCGATGACGGTATCGCGTCAGGCGGCGAGGTCAATCATGCTCTTGGCGGGCGGCTGACCCAGGGTCTGCCAGCCATCAACCTTGCGCAT
>DATCMG010000505.1:0-3895 GCA_036563555.1 Roseomonas sp.
GATCACCAGCGGCGGGATTGGCCGCAGTCGAGATGGACGAAGCCGTCACGCCGGTAGAGGCCGACGCCGCCGAGGCCCATCGTCGCGGCCAGCCGCGCCATGCCGTAGGAATCGCGCCCGGGCAGGCGCATGTCCCCAGCCATCCCCGACATGTGCAGCGACACGGTCGAGGCACGGCTGGAACGCCGCGCGGTCGCGGCGTTCGTCTCGGGGGAGCGATAGCCGCTGATCACCTCGAAAGGCTCGTTCGCCTCCATACGGGTGGCCACGGCGTGCATCACATCGAACAGCCGCGGGTCCATCGGCGTCACTTCCTCGCGCGACAGGTCGCGGAAGACCCAGTCGAGCTTCCGCAGCGCCTCGGTCACGTAGCGCCCATCGGCGAAATAGACGCCGGAGAAGGAGTCGCTGGTATAGGCGCGCTCCACGGAAACCCGCCGGGTACCACGCGCGACCTGGGCCTCCGCGCGGCCGGCCGCACTGCAGGCCAGCAGCCCCAGCCCGGCCCCGAGAAGCGAACGGCGCCCGGCCAGCCGATCAGCGCAGCAAGGGCATTCGGGCTCATGCGGGCGCCCGCCGCCCAGCACCCGGATCACCGCCCGCCTCCCACACTCGTGGCAACCCGCATGCCGCCGCGGTCCATTTCCCGCGCATAGGCCGCATCGAGCCCATAGATGTCGGGGCGCACGCGCACGCGCGGGCCCGCGACCGTGACGGTGGTGTAGTGCAGCCGCACCGGCAAGCTCCGGCGCAGGCTCACGGATTGGGTCTGGCGGCTGTCATAGCTCCGCTGGATGCGGGCCGCGTCCCAGCCCATGCCCTCGAAGGCGATGTTCAGCAGCTCGTTCGGCTGCGCCAGGCGGATGCAGCCGGAGGAGAAGGCGCGATCCGGCCGGCCGAACAGGCTGCGGTCGGGCGTGTCATGCAGGTAGATGTCGTCGGAATTGGGCATGATGAACTTGATCCGTCCGAGCGCGTTGCCGTCGCCGGCGTCCTGTCGGATGAGGTAGGGAAAGCGGTCCGCGCGAACGCCGGACCAGTCCACGGAGGCGGGATCGACCTCCACGCGCTCGCCTCCCACGACGCTGTAGAGGCGGAAGCCCTTGGCGGTCATCCCGGCCGGGTCGCGGCGGAAGCGAGGCAGCAGGTCCTCGCGTGCGTTGCGTTCCGGCACGCCCCAGGTCGGGTTGAACTGCACGGTGGTCAAGCGGGCGCGCATCGTCGGCGTGGCCCGGGCGGCCTTGCCGACGATCACGTTCATCTTGAGCAGCACCCGATCCCCTTCCTGCACCGTCAGGACATAGTCGGGGATGTTCACCTCGATGCGGCGTTCGTCGCCCGGGCGCATGGCATTGCGGCGCATGTCGAGCGCCGCGCGGATCTGCGCCACCTTCGCCGAGGCCGGGCGGTTGAGCAGGCCCTGGCTGATCACACCAACCTTGCCGTCCACCTCCAGCCCGCTCGCCGTCTGCCAGCGGCGCACCGCGGCATCGAGCGGGGCGTCGTAGTTGGCGCCACCATCGCGGGCGGCGGCGAGCACGGGATCCTCGGCCTTGAGCCGGGCACGCAGGGCCGGGATGCGCACGGCATCCACCATGCCCGGCTCCAGCGTGCCGCCCGGCGGAATCGGCTGCCAGCCCCCGGCGGCCACCACGCTGCCCGCCTTCGCCAGCTCCGCGCGCAGCGCAGCGGCACCCTCCGGCAGGTTGGCGGCGCGGTCGATCAGCCCCGCCGGCTCCGGCGCCCCGACCAGTTCGGCCTGCCAGTGCGGGAAATCGGCCCCGGTCGGATCGCGCAGGATGTCGCCCCGGCCCGAAGGCTGCCGCAGCCGGCCGAGCACGAGGTCGCCCAGCGCGGCATTCGCCGCATGATAGACACCCGCGTGATACGCGGCTGGCTCCGACGTCCCCATCGCATCAGGCGGAATCGCATAAGCCGCGACATCCAGCCCGTCATTCCCCAGCTTCCGCAGGCGTGCGGCCAGGCGGAACACCGAGTCCCAGCTCTGTGGGCCAGGGCCGACGGCGATGGGAGGGGCCGGCGAGGGCTCGGGCAGCGCCTCCGGCGCGAGCGGCTGGCCATGGCCCATGGCGGGGAGCAGGCTCGCCATGAGGCCGGAAAGGGCGTCGCGTCGTCGCATGGGCGAACGCATAGCCTCCGCCGCACCGCACTGCAAAGACGAAAGCAGCCGCCTCGGCCCGAGATGAGCCGACGCCTCAGCATCATTCCGGTGATCACCGCCTTCAAGGAATCATCATTCCTCCCACCACCCCTCTTCGCCTTTCCTCGGCATGAGCAATCGGGCATGGCGAGAGATGCCTCGTCTCCACCATGCCGGCCGGCGACCCTCGCGGAGGTCGGAACCTATCCAGGGCCAGGTCGCTCTCCTGGCCCGCGCCCGGCATGGGCATGGCCGGCACGCCAGAGGCCTGAAAAGCATCAATCACCATCACTCCGCCGATCCGGCCACGACCCCGCTTGATCCCGCCGGCCAACGCCGCGACCCTGGCGCCATGCCGCAGATGAACCCTGACGACGACGTCGCCGCCGACCCGGCCTGGACCGGCGCCGCCCGCTTCCTGGAAGGCCGCGTGCCGCCCGGCTTGCGGGTGGTCGCCCCGGGTAGCTTCGCCCCTGTGCTCGGCGCGCTGGCGGAGCCGGATCCCGCCGCCTTGCCCGATTGGGCCGTGGTGGCCACGGGTGCCCCGAACGCCCTTCCCCACGCCCTGCTACGCCGCCTGCTGGCCGAGACGACGCCGGTCTATGCCAATGAGGGCTATGTCGTCTTCGCGCGCCGCCCAACCTTCGGCCTGGCCGACATGCGGAACGCGGCGCCGGTGCGGGCACTGGCCGACGGCACGGCGGCGGACCTCGCACCCTCCCTGAGCCCACCCCCTGGCCCCAGTTTCCTGAACGCCAGCCTTCCCCGGGCCACGGAGCCGCCCGAGGCCGCCATGGCGCCTCTCGTCCCGCCCCGGGCGCCCGGAATCCCACGAGCCACATTACCGCCCGAGGCGCTGGCGCTGCAGGTCCCGCTCTCGGCCCAGCGGGCCGGGCCGGCCATGCCCCCAGCCACGCCCCCGCTACCGCGCCCCACGGTTCCGCCCCTTCCGGCGGCCGCTCCGCCGAACGTCAGCCCGGCACTCGAGATTCCGCCTCCCGCCCCCCCCGCCAGCGCGCCCGATTTGAGGCGCCCCGCTCCGGCCCCGGCCAGCGGGACGGGTTGGGGCAACCTGCCCGCCCGCGTCACGTCGCTGCTGGGAACCGGTGCGGGCCTCCGTGTCGTCGCGCTGGGGGCGGCGGGCGCGGCCGGCCTCGCCACTGGCTCCCTCGCTTCCTCGGCGCTTGTCTCCGAGGCCGCCGATGACCTGCCCGCTTCAGCCTTCGACGCAGCACTCATCCTGCCTGCCTCGACCTCCATCGCCGCGGAGCTGGCCATGGCCACCCGCCTGCTCCGGCCGGGCGGCCTGGCACTGCTCATTGCGGAGAACGCGGATTCGCTGGGCCGGCGCCTTACCGCCGCGCTCGGCCGCCCGGCCGCAACGCCCGGCCTGACCGCCACGGCGATTCGCGGCGCGCTGCATGCGACGGGGCTCATACCGCTGCGGCTGGAAGGCCATTCGCTCGACGCCTGGCGCGCGACCTCGGAGTCTCCGCCCACAGGGCTCGCCCCGGCGGACCCGGCCGCCGCCCTGCTGGAAGAAGTGGGCGAGGCCGCCGGGCCGCGCCACGCCGCATGGCTCCTCTTCCTGGCCCGCAAGCCCTGAACCCTGCCCGCCCGGCGGCCTCGCCGGGCGGGTTCTCCTTCATCTACCCGTCCATCTACCCGTCGCGGAAGGCACACGCGCCCATGACCTGGTCCATCGTGGTCCATGATCCCGACAGCGGCGCCTTC
>DATCMG010000506.1:0-7200 GCA_036563555.1 Roseomonas sp.
AGATGACCGACGCCACGCACGACCCCGCACTCCGGAGCTGGGTGGGATCCGCAAACGGCCACGCGGACTTCCCGATCCAGAACCTGCCGCTCGGCATTTTCACCCCGCCAGGCGGCGGTGCGGCGCGGGCCGGCGTGGCGATCGGCGATCGCATCCTGGATCTCTCCGCCGCGCCGGTGGAAGAGGATGTGCGAGAGGCCGCGGCGGCACAGTCGCTGAATGCCCTCTTCGCCCTTGGCGCCGGGCCGCGAAAATCGCTGCGCGCCCGGCTTTCGACCCTGCTGGCCGAGGGCAGCGAGCACCGCGTCGCGCTCGGGCCTCACCTCTACGCCGCGGCCGATTGCACGCTGCACCTGCCCGCACAGATCGGCGACTACACCGACTTCTATGTCGGCATTCACCATGCGACGAATGTCGGCAAGGTCTTCCGCCCCGACAACCCGCTGCTGCCGAACTACAAGCACGTCCCCATCGGGTATCACGGCCGCGCCTCCTCCGTGCGCGTTTCCGGCACGCCGGTGCGCCGCCCCAAGGGCCAGCTCAAGGCGCCGGATGCGGACACCCCGCACTTCGCCCCTGCCGAGCGGTTGGATTATGAGCTGGAGATGGGCGTCTGGATCGGCCCCGGCAGCGCCTTGGGCGACACCATCCCGGTCGGTGAGGCGCAGGCCCATGTCGCCGGTTACGGGCTGCTGAACGACTGGTCGGCCCGGGACATCCAAGCCTGGGAATACCAGCCGCTCGGCCCGTTCCTCGCCAAGAACTTCGGCTCCACCGTCTCCCCCTGGGTGGTGACGCCGGAGGCGCTGGAACCCTTCCGCGTCGCGCAGCCTGCACGGCCGGAGGGCGACCCGGCGCCTCTGCCCTACCTTCTCGACCCCGCGGACCAGGCAAGGGGCGCCTTCGACCTGTCGCTGGAAGTGCTGATCCTGACCCCCGCCATGCGGGAGAAGGGCATGCCGGCGCACCGGCTCGCCCTTTCCAATGCGCGCCACATGTATTGGACGGTCGCGCAGATGTTGGCTCATCACACCTCCAACGGCTGCGACCTGAACCCGGGCGACCTGCTCGGATCCGGCACCATTTCCGCCCCCGATGAGACCGGCTTCGGAAGCCTGCTGGAAACCACGAAGGGCGGAAAGCAGCCGGTCTCGCTGCCATCGGGCGAAACGCGGTGCTTCCTCGAGGATGGCGACGAGATCATCCTTCGTGCCCATGCCGCGCGTGACGGCTTCGCGAGCATCGGATTCGGGGATTGCCGCGCGGTCATTCTGCCGGCCAACTGAAGCATCGGCACAAGCCGGCCGGACGAGCCGGCATCAGGAAGGAAAGAGCCATGAAAAGCATCACGCTGGGCCGGCGTGCCCTGATGGGCGCGGGGCTGGCGGCGGCGCTGCCCGCGATGCCCGCGCTCGCGGCCTATCCGGACCGGGCGCTGCGCTGGGTCGTCGCCTATGCGGCCGGCGGCGGCACGGACACGCTGGCGCGGCTGGTCGGCGCCACCCTGTCGCAACGCCTCGGCCAGCCCGTGGTTATCGAGAACAAGCCGGGCGCGGCCACCAATATCGGCGCCGAGTTCGTCGCGAAAGCGCCGCCCGATGGCTACACCATGATGACGGCCGACAACGGCACGCTGGTCTTCAACACGGCCCTGTTCCGCCGGCTGCCCTATGACCCCGTGAAGGACTTCCGCCCGGTGGGGCTGATGGCGCGCTTCCCGCTCTTCCTCGCAGTGGGCGAGAAGGCGCCGGCAGACACGGTTCAGGCCTTGATCACGCGCGCCAAGGCGGCGCCCGGCACGATCGACTGCGCCACGCCCGGCATCGGATCGCCGCACCACCTGGCCATGGAGCGGCTGTCGCGTGAGGCGGGGGTGCGCTTCAACCACGTGCCTTATCGCGGCGCGGCGCCGGCGCTGAACGATCTGCTCGCGGGCACGATTTCGATGATGGTGCTCGATTATCCCTCCGGCGCCGAATACCTGCGCACCGGCAGGGTAAAGGCGCTCGCGGTGTTGTCGGCGAACCCGCTCGAGGACCTGCCCTCCGTGCCGACGGTTCAGGCCGCGCTCGGCCTGCAGGGCTTCGAAGCCTATGCCTGGCAAGGCGTGGTGCTGCCCAAGGCGACGCCCGACGCGGTGGTGGCGCAACTGACGAAGGAGCTGGACGCCTCCGTGCGGGATCCGGCCGTGCGCGCCCGCATGCAGCAGATCGGCCTGGAGCCGCTGACCGGCGGACCTGCAGAGTTCGAGGCGCTACTCGAGCGTGAACGTGGCATCTGGCTGCCGCTGATTCGCGACCTGAAAATCACGCTCGACTGATCGCGTTACACCTGCACGGCTGTTTCCGCTCTGCCTGGCGAGTCCGGAACGCGCTGAACCTCAAGGAGCTGGCGGCAGAGCGCGCGTTCCACCATTTGCGCCATGATGGCCAGCCCGGCGCCGAATGACACGGTGGTGAAGGGGAAGGGGAATGGCATTCCCTTCCGCCACCCCGGCGCAGCATGGCGCGGCTGTGCCGCCTCGAATCTTTGGGAATCCGCGCTCTTTCCGGCAACGCGGCCGCTTCATAGCCTTACGGGCATGAACGACACGCTCCCCCGCGCCGCTTCGTTCGGCTGTCGCCCGACCTGTTGTCCCGGCTGAACGCCGCCCGACCGCACGCCGCCGCGCCGCGCGGCAACCGCCCCGCCGGAGTTCCCCATGTCCGACACGCACGCCATCGGCGCGCGCGAAACCCTCGCGCCGTCCCTGCCGCTCCGCGTCTCCGCCGCCCGCCGCTTCGCTGGCGCCGTCAGGCCCGACCTGTCTCGCTACCGCCGCTTCCTGTCGCCGCTCATCCTCGTCCTGATCTGGCAGGCGGCTTCCATGGCCGGGCTGATTGCGCCGCGCACCCTGGCCGCGCCCAGCACCATCCTCGCCACCGCCTGGGAACTGCTGCTCTCGGGCGAGCTACCGCAGCACCTTCTCGTTTCGCTCGGCCGCGTGGCGGCGGGGCTGGCGATCGGCGTCACCACGGGCACCGCGCTCGCCCTCGTCGCCGGCCTGTCGCGTGCGGGGGAGGAAATCGTGGACGCGCCGATGCAGATGTTGCGCACGCTGCCCTTCCTCGCCCTGGTGCCGCTGTTCATCCTGTGGTTCGGCATCGGCGAGACACCCAAGATTGCGCTCGTCGCGCTCGGCAGCGCCTTCCCGGTCTATCTCACCCTCTTCGCCGGCATCCGTGGCGTCGATCCGAAGCTGGCCGAAGCCGGCCGGGTCTTTGGCCTGGACCGCAAGGGGCTGGTGCGCCACGTCATCCTGCCGGGCGCGCTGCCCTCCGGCCTAGTCGGCCTGCGCTATGCCCTGGGCAGCGCCTGGCTGAGCCTCGTGATCGCCGAGCAGATCAACGCCACGGCCGGCATCGGCTTCCTCATCAACGACGCGCGCGATTTCCTGCGCACCGACGTGATCGTGGTGGGCCTGCTTGTTTACGCGCTGCTCGGCCTCGGCGCCGACGCGCTGGTCCGCGCCTTCGAGCGCCGCGCCCTCGCCTGGCGCCCCAACCTCATCAAGGGCTGACCGCCATGACCCCCGCTGCGATCACGCCCGCCGCGATCACGAATGATCGTGCCGTCTCGGTGCGCGGCCTGACCCGCCGCTTCGGAAGCAACACCGTGCTGCACGGGCTGAACCTGGAACTGGAGCCGGGTTCCTTCGTCGCGCTGCTCGGCCGTTCCGGCTCGGGCAAGACCACACTGCTGCGCACCCTGGCCGGGCTGGACGCCGCCCCGGCCGATGCGGGGATCCGCCTGCCCGATGCCGTGGCCGCCGTCTTCCAGGAGCCGCGCCTGCTGCCCTGGAAGCGCGTCTGGAACAATGTCGCCCTTGGCCTGCCCGGATCGGGCGTGAAGGAGCGCGCGGAGCGGGCGCTCTCGGAGGTCGGCCTCGCGAAGCATCGCGAGGCCTGGCCTGCCACCCTCTCGGGCGGCGAGGCGCAGCGTGTGGCCCTGGCCCGTGCCCTGGTGCGGGAACCGCGCCTGCTGCTGCTGGACGAGCCCTTCGCGGCACTGGATGCGCTGACCCGCATCCGCATGCACGCGCTGGTGCTGGAGCTGTGGCGTGCCCACGGCCCCACCACCCTGATCGTGACGCATGACGTGGACGAGGCCGTGCTGCTCGCCGATCGCGTGCTGGTGCTCGATGCAGGCCGGATCGCTGCCGACATCAAGGTGGAGATCCCGCGCCCCCGCAGCCATGGCGACGCGCGCTTCGTCGCCTTGCGTCGCCGCCTTCTCTCGGAACTCGGCGTCGAGGCCGAGGTGATCCGGGAAGCCGCGTGATGGATGGCGCGATCCTTCCCGCCCGCGCGGATGTGGCGCGCGACCTCGCGCGCCGCTTCGCTGCCGGCGCGGCCGGGCATGACCGGGAAGGCAGCTTCCCGCATGAGAACATCGCGGCGCTGCGCGATGCGGGTCTCCTCAGCCTGACCGTGCCGGCCGAATTCGGGGGCGCCGGCATCGGCCTGGACCGCGCCGCGCAGGTGATCGGCACCATCGCCGAGGGCTGCCCCGCCACCGCCCTCATCCTTGCCATGCAGTTCATCCAGCAGCGTGGCATCGCGCGGAACCCGGCGGTGCCGCAGGCCATCCGCGCGCGCCTGGCCCGCGGCGCCGTGGAGGACGGGGAGGTGATCAACGCCCTCCGCGTCGAGCCGGAGCTGGGCACCCCCGCGCGCGGCGGCCTGCCCGCCACCATCGCACGCCGCGCGCCGGGCGGTTGGCTGCTCAGCGGACGGAAGATCTACTCCACCGGCAGCCCCGCGCTGGACTGGGGCCTCGTCTGGGCGCGCACCGACGAGAACGCGCCGCGCACGGGCCTTTTCCTGCTGCCCATGAAAGCCCCGGGCGTAAGCATCGTCGAAACCTGGGACCAGGCCGGGCTTCGCGCCTCGGGCAGCCATGACGTGCTGATGAACAACGTCGCCCTGCCGGAGAATCACGCGCTGGAGCTGCGCGCGCCGGATGCCTGGACCGAGCGCGACGCGGATGCCGTCGCCTGGAACACCTTGCTGATCGCCGCCCTCTACACCGGCGTGGCGCGGGCGGCGCGGGACTGGCTGATCGGCTTCCTGCGCACCCGCGTGCCCGCCAATCTCGGCCAGCCCCTCGCCACCCTTCCGCGCATGCAGGAGGCGGTTGGCCGTATCGAGGCGCTGATCCTGACCAATGAGCGCCTGGTCGCCAGTGCCGCGCAGGACGAGACCACCACGGCCGAGCTGGGCCTGGTGAAGACCGTCGCGGCCGACAACGCCATCGCGGCGGTCCAGGAGGCCGTCGCCCTGTGCGGCAACCACGCCCTCGCGCGCTCCAACCCGCTCGAGCGGCATCTGCGCGACGTGCTCTGCGCCCGCATCCACACGCCGCAACCCGACGCGGCTCTCCTCGCGGCCGGCCGTGCCGCGCTGCTCCCGATCTGAACGAAGAGGAACGCCATGACCCCTAACACACTTCCCCAGGACGGCGTCGAGTTCATCGGCATGGTCCAACCGCGCCAGCAGTCGGAAATCCATCCGCCGCGCGGCGCTTCCATCGATCCCGGCTATCTCGTCGCCTCCGCCCAGGCACATGACGAGGGCGGCTTCGACCGCATCCTGATCGGGTGGTACTCGGATGGCCCGGATGGCCTCCAGCTTGCCGCCCATGCGGGCGCGCACACCAAGCAGGTCGGCTTCCTCGTGGCCCACCGTCCGGGCTTCCAGGCGCCCAGCAATGCCGCCCGCGCCTACAATACGCTCGACCAGATCACCGGCGGCCGCGCGGCGATCCACGTCATCTCCGGCGGCGACGACACCGATCAGGCCCGCGACGGCGACTGGCTCGGCAAGGACGACCGCTACGCGCGCACCGATGAGTATGTCTCGATTCTGAAGTCCATCTGGGGCGCAAACGCACCGGTGGACCATGAGGGCGCCTATTACCGCATCAAGGGCGCCTCGCCCGCCGTAGGCAGCGTGCAATCCCCGCGCATCCCGATCTATTTCGGGGGAGCCTCCGAGGCGGCGCTGCGCGTCGCGGGCAAGCACGCGGATGTCTATGCCCTCTGGGGCGAGACCCATGCCCAGGTGCGCGAGATCATCAGCCGCGTGCGGGCCGAGGCCGCGAAGCATGGCCGCCAGGATGCGATCCGCTTCTCGCTCTCCTTCCGGCCGATCCTGGCGGATACCGAGGATGCCGCCTGGGGCCGGGCCGAGGCCATCCTTGACCGCGTGCGCGCGGTGCGCGGCAAGGCCGCCCTCGGCCCCGCCAATGGCGCGCCGCAGAATGCGGGATCCCAGCGCCTCCTCGCCGCCGCCGCCCTCGGTGACCGGCCGGAGGGGCGGCTCTACACAGCTATCGCAAGGGAGACCGGCGCGCGCGGGAACACCACCGCCCTGGTCGGCACGCCGGAGCAGGTCGCGCAGGCCTTCCTCGAATATTACGACCTCGGCGTGACCACCTTCCTCATCCGTGGCTTCGATCCGCTGGAGGATGCGGTCGAATATGGCCGCTCCCTGCTGCCCGCCACGCGGCGCCTCGTCGCGCAGCGGCTGGCGCAGCGCGTGCAGGTGGCCGCAGAATGATCGCGCGCCGCCTGCTCCTCGGGGGTGCCGCCATCCTGGCGGCGCCCCGGATCCTCCGCGCCCAGGCGCCTCTCCGCGTCGGCGACCAGCGCGGCAATGCCCGCGCGGTGATGGAAGCCTCCGGCCAGCTCGCCGGCTTCGGTGACCGCATCGCCTGGAGCGAATTCCCCTCCGCCGCCCCGCTGATCGAGGCGCTGAACGCCGCCGCCATCGACACCGGCCTGGTGGGCGACGCACCCTTCACCTTCGGCGCCGCCGCCGGCGTGCCCATCAAGGCCATCGCCGCGACGCGCGAGAACCGTGGCGGCCTGGCCATCATGGTGCCGAAGGAGAGCCCCGTTCAGTCCATCCAGGACCTGCGGGGCAAGCGGATCGCCACGGGGCGCGGCTCCATCGGCCACCAGATCGTGCTGGCGGCGCTGGAGACAGCGGGCCTGCCGCTGGATGCGGTGCGCCTCGTCTTCCTGCTGCCCGCCGATGCCAAGGCCGCCTATGCCAGCGGCGCGGTGGATGCCTGGGCCACCTGGGAGCCCTATGTCTCGCAGGAGGAGGTGCTGGCCGGCGCCCGCCGCGTCGCGAACGGGGAGGGGATCACCCCCGG
>DATCMG010000509.1:0-3533 GCA_036563555.1 Roseomonas sp.
CATCACATCGGCGCCCGGCGAGATGATCACGGCGTCGCCGCGCCGCAGCGCCGAGCCGGGCGAGAGTTCCGACATCGCCCGCCGCCCGCCGGCATCCGTGCCGGTGGCGAGGAAGCGGTTGCCCGCCGGCCGCAGGGCGCCGCCGGCCAGCGCCAGCATGATGGAGAGCGGCGCCGCGCCTGCCCCCGCCGGCAATTCGTAGATGGCCGGCCGCGTCACGTCCCCGCCCAGCGCCACCACGCCGCCCAGCGGCGGCACCACCACGCGTTCGCCCTCGCGCAGGGAGAGGTCGGGGGTGCCGGGGGTTCCGGCGATGGCGGCGTAGAGATCGACCACGCGCGCGCCGCCTGGTCCCTCCACGCGCACGGCGCGCAGGCTGCCGGTGCGGCGGATGCCGCCCGCGGCGCCCAGCGCATCCAGCAGGGAGGAGATGGCGGCGAGGGGCACGAGGCCGGGGCGCACCACCTCCCCCGCCACGAAGACCGCGATCTGCCGGGTCTGGCCGATGGAGACGAAGGCCTCCGAGCCGCCCAGTTCCCGGGCCACGCGCGCCTCGATATCGGCGCGCAACTCCCGCAGCGTGCGCCCGGCGGCGGGGAAGGGGGCGAGGTCCGGCAGGGTGAGCATCCCGTCCCGCCCCACGCGGAGCGAGAGGGACTGGCGGGAGCGGCCGCGGATGGCGACCACCACCTCGTCGTCGCGGCCCAGCACGTAGCTATCGGGCAGGGCGCCCATCACGGCGCTGCCCGCGCCCGGCACGGGTGCGAGATTGCGGAACGTGTCGTAGCCGAATTGGCGCAGCGGCGGCTGCTGCTCGGGCAGGCGGGCGGCGAAGAAGGCCTCGGTGTTGGACAGGGGCTCGCCACTATCGGCGCGGAGCTGCAGCGGGGCGGGGCTGGCCTGGGGCAGCGGGGAGGGCAGGTGGGGAGCCGGGACCGGCGGTGGGGCGGCGGGCACTGGCATTCGCCCGCCGGCCGCGTCCAGGATGCGTTGCAGGATGTCCTGCTGCGGGCCGGAGGGCAGGTTGGGCAGCGGCAAGCCGCCGGGCAGGGTGGAGGGAAGGGAGGGCGGCATCAGCGGCTGGCCCTGGGCCCGGGCCGGGCCGGCCTGCAGGATAAGCAGAAGGGAAGCAGCCAGCCGTCCCGCCCTGCCTGCCTTGCTCCGGACCGACAATTCCGCCTCTCGTTCCGGCTGTGCCGCGCCCTGGACCACAACCATGTGGCGAGAATTGGCGGCGATGACAAATCTGTGATCGTGCTAACACGCGGTCCGATGCCTCTCCAAGCGCCGCGTGCCCTCCTGCGCCTCGATGCCGCCGCCCGGCTGGGCGTCCGCCCCTTGCTGTGGCTGGCATGGCACAGGGCGCGTCTGGCCGGCGGCCTGGCCGTGCGCAGCCTGCGGGACGCGCCAGGCCCGGCTGGCTCCTTCCTTCCCGGGGCAGCGCCAGTGCCCCCCGCCCTGTCCATGGTCCAGCGCGGGGCGATCCTGAAAGCCGCCCGCGGCCTTCCCCCAGCCGTCGCGCATGGCCCCTTTGATCCGGAGGCGCCCGCGCTCGGGATGGATCTCTTTACCCCCGGCGATGTTCGGCCGGTCTGGGAGGCGAACCGGTTGGCCTGGCTGCCCCTGCTGGCCCAGGCGCACCGGCTGGACCCGATGGGCGGGCACCGCGCCCGGGCGGAGGCGCGGCTGGCGGAATGGGTTGCCGCCAACCCGCCCTTCCGCGGGCCGAACTGGGCTTGCGGGCAGGAGGCGGCGTTGCGTGCGCTGCACCTTGCCCTGGCGCATGCCCTGCTGGATGACGGGGCGCCGGCACCGGGGCTCGGCGCGCTGCTGCGGCTGCATGCGCGGCGCATCGCCGCCACCCGCGCCTATGCCGTGGCGCAGGACAACAACCACTCGGTCAGCGAACCCGCAGGCCTGCTCGCCTGCGCCTGGGCATTGGGCGACGCGGCCCTTGCCCGGCACGCCGCGCGCGACCTTGCTGCAGCCATGGCGCGGCTGGTGGCGCCCGATGGCGGCTTCGCGCAGGTCTCGACGGGTTATCACCGGCTGCTGCTCGACGTGCTCTCCCTTGTCGAATGGCTGCGCCGGCGGCATGGGGCGCCGCCCTTGCCCGCGCCCTTCGCGGATCGCGCCGCCCCGGCCGCGCGCTGGCTTGCGCGGCTTGTCGATCCAGCCTCGGGTGCCACGCCGCGCCTTGGGCATCAGGACGGTTCCGCCCTGGCGGATCTGTCCCTCTGCGGGCCGGCCGATGCGCGGGGCAGCGTGGAGCGGGCGGCGCGGCTTTTTGCCGGGGCCTCGGCGGGCTTTCCCGGCGATCCGGGCTGCGCCTGGCTCGGGCTGGCGCCCGCGCGGCCCTGGCCGGCGGAGGCGGAATGGATCGCCACCGGGACGCGGGGCTGGCGGCGTGGCGCGGCGCACGCCCTGCTCCGCACCGGCCCGCTGCGCTTCCGGCCGGGCCAGGCGGACCTGCTGCATCTCGACCTCTGGCATGGTTCGCTGAACCTGCTGCGCGATGCCGGGACCGGGGCCTACAACCCGCCCTCGGACCGCGCCTGGTGGGCGGCGCATTTCGGCTCGGCGGCGGCCCACAACCTTATCCTGTTCGACGATGCCGAGCCGATGCCGCGCGCCGGCCGCTTCCTCCTCGCCCGATGGGTGGCGACCGAGGCCCTGCCGGACGGCGCCGCCACCCGTGATTCCCGTGGCAACCGCCATGCCCGCCGGGTGGTGCCGGGGGATGCGGAATGGGTTGTGGAGGACGCGGTCTCCGGCCCTTTCCGGCGGCTTGCCCTGCGCTGGCACCTGTCCCCCGGCCCTTGGTGCCTGACGGAGGATGGGGTGGAGGGACCGGCCGCGCGCATCGCCTTGGTGGCGGATTCCGCCCTCTCCCTCTCGATCGAACTGGGCTGGGAGAGCCCTGCCTATGGCGCGGCCCAACCTGTTCCGGTGCTCGTGGCCCGTGCGAGCGCACCAATTCGGCTTGTCGAAACACGAATCCGGCTCCGGACCGATTGCGCCGGGGGCGGGGTCACGGCCTAGACTGGATCCACACGAAACCGTGATGAGTGATGCCGCTCGAACTTCTCCTTCTCGGCGTCTGGAGGCTTCGCGGGCGCATCCTGTCCGCGATGGCGGCCTTGCTGCTGCTCGGCGCCGCGCTGGTCATGCTCTGGCCGCGCCAATATGTCGCGGAGGCCGTGGTGGCGCCGGCGGAGACCACCGGCCTCGCCGCCTCCACCCTCATCCAGGGCGGGCTGGTCATGCCGGGTGGGCTGCTGGACACGCGCGCGGGCGGGAATTTCGCGATTTACCTCGCGAGCCTTCGCAGCCCGGAGGCGGCGGCGATGCTCGCCCGTGACACCACCATCCTTGGCGACCTCACCGCCTTGAAGCGGAACGGCGTCACCGGGCGCCTGCGCGGCCTCGTCGGCTTTCCGCCCGGCCCGGCCGATCTCGATGACGTGGATCGATGGCTGGAGCGGAACCTCGGGGTCACCCAGTCCCTGGCCACCGTCACCACCAGCCTTTCG
>DATCMG010000512.1:0-13600 GCA_036563555.1 Roseomonas sp.
TGGGCAGCATTCTGTACGCGTGGTCCGGCCTGCTCGGTGCCTACGCCATCTCCGCAGCCTGCTATCTATTGGGGGCGTTGCTGGTACCCGGCATCCGGCATGACCAGGAAACCCGCCGGCTCGTGCTCACCCGTGTCCCGCGCGATCTGGCCGAGAGCCTGGCCTTTGCCTTGCGGCAGCCGACGGTGCTGGCGGTGCTGGGCGTGACGGCGACGATGAACCTCTTCGCCTTCTCCTATGTAGCGCTGGTCGCGCCGCTTGGCCGGACTGTGTTCGGCGTCCCGGACGCCCTGGTCGGCCTGCTCGCCGCCGGGGAGCCCCTTGGGGGCTTGCTGGGCGGGCTTTTACTGACCAAAAGGACGCCGAAATCCAGACCACGGACGCTCATGATCGCCGGTTCGGCGCTTTTCCTCGTGGCCCTGGTCGCGATGCCACTGATGCCGAGCTATGCGCTGGCCTGTGGGGTGCTCGTAGGCGGCGGGCTAGGCCTTGCACTGTTCAGCAACATGCAAACCACCTTGGTCCTGACCGATGTTCCGGCCAATTTCCGCTCGCGGCAAATGGGGCTCGTGACGGTCTGCATCGGCCTTGGCCCGCTGGGCCAGATGCTGATCGGTGTGCTGGCCGAGGCCTTCGGCCCCTTGCGGGCGGTGATTGCCGCGGGGCTTGCCGGCCTGGCGGTTCTCGGGATCATAGCTCTGCTTTGCGCCAGGGCCCGAAGCGCGCCTGCCCGTACAACCCAGTAGTGATGAACCAGCAGTGTCAGCCCGCGGCGCTCGGGCTTTCCCGTGCAGCACCCCCAATGATGCCACCAAAATCGAGAGCCGCGCCCGGCGGCACGTCCCCCACCACGGCCCTGACAGCATTGCCCGAAGTCTCCCCGGTCTGCGGCATTGGCAGACGCCGAGGATTTTAGGCCGGGGCAATGTAGCCATCACCCTCTACGCACTGGTTTGGCCGTCCCGATTATATGCGCATTGCGTGATCGCGGATGTGCCGTTGGCGTACTGCGCCTGCCAGTTGATCCGTGCAACACAGTCGCCCCAAGCTTCTTTATCCCGGCTGCGGGCGGGTCCGTAGGCGCTGGACGGCAGAGCGCATCCGCCGCGTCACGGATGGAATCGACCAGAGGGTGGCGATGACGGTCAGCACGCACAATCCTGCGCTGATCGGCCGCGTAAAGAATGGGGAGACATCGCCGCCTGACAGCACGAGCCCGCGCAGAAGATTCTTGTCCAACAGCTCCCCCAGCACGATACCGAGCACGAGGGGCGCCATGGGGAAGCGGAGTTCCCGCAGCAGGAAGCCGAGCACGCCCGCTCCGAGCATCACCCAGACATCGAACAGCCGCTGCGTGATCGCAAAAGCGCCAATGGTGCAGAGCACCAGCACAATCGGCATCAGCCTCTCCCGTGGGATCAGCAGAACGTAGAGAAGCGGCCGGACAAGCACGAGGCCGTAGAGCAGCTTCACCATATCCGCCACGATGAGCATGGCTACGATGTTGTAGATGAACTCCGGCGTGGTGATAGCCAGCATCGGCCCCGGATTGATGCCGTGGATCATCATGGCGGCCATGAGCACGGCGGCGGGAGCCGATCCTGGCACGGCCAGCGTCAGCACCGGGATGATGGCGCCGGGTACGCAGGCGCTCTCCCCAGTCTCTGCCGCCATCAAGCCCTCGACGCTGCCCTTGCCGAATTTCTCCGCCTCCGCCGAGCCGCGCTTGGCAGCGGCATAGGAGGTCCAGGCGGCGATGTCCTCGCCCAGGCCTGGCATGGCGCCGATGAAGGTGCCGATGCCGCCGGATCGCAGGATGGTCCTCCAGTATTTCGCCACATCGGCCGGGCGCGGGAACATGCTGTCCACCTTGTTCACCACAGCGCGAACAGCGGGGCCACGCATGGATTGCAGCACCTCCGCCACACCAAAGACGCCGACGAGGACAGGAAGCAGCCCCAGCCCACCTGCCAGATCCGCATTGCCGAAGGCGAAGCGCGGATAGGCGTGATTCGGCTCCTGCCCGATGGTTGCGATCAGAAGGCCCAGGAAGCCTGCGATATAACCTTTCAGCGGATCCCCGCCCGAAAGCGATCCGGCGATGACGATGCCGAAAAGCGCGACCCAGAACATCTCATAGGAGCCGAAGCGGAGCGCGAATTCACCGAAGGCCGGGGCAAAAAGGGCCAGGCACAGCGCCCCGAACAGCGTGCCGAGCCAGGACCCCGTGGTGGAAATGCCCATCGCACGCCCCGCCAGCCCCTGTCGCGCGAGTGGGAAGCCATCCAGCGTAGAGGCCGCGGAGGCCGGCGTGCCCGGGATATTCAGCAGGATTGCGGAGCGCGATCCCCCGTAGATCGCGCCGATATAGACGCAGATCAGCACGAATATCGCGGTGTTGTGGTTCATGCTGAAGGTCAGCGTGGTCAGAAGCGCCACGCCCATCGTGGCCGTCAGGCCCGGCAGCGCGCCGATGATGATGCCGACGAGCATGGCCCAGAAGGCATGCAGCAGCACGCCGCCCTCAAGGACATGGGCGAAGCCGCCGCCCAGCATGGAGAGTGCGTCGTTCATGGCGAAGCCTCAGGGCAGGCGGACGAGGAAGAGGTCCTCGAAAAGCAGGGTGACGGCCGCGCTCGCGCCAAGGGCGATCGCCGCGGCTTCAATCAGGCGCCGCGGTCGTCCGGCGGGGCCGCGGGGCCATTCAAAGGCAGCAATGAAAGCGAAGACGAAGAGCGCGGTCGCAAGCCAGAATGGCAGCCGCCCCACCAGGAAGCCGGCGTAGAGCAGCGCCAGCCCCGCCGCCAATGCCAGGCGGCCATTGTCGTTCCCTGCCTTCGTCGCGCGGGGTCCGTCCGTCCGCCGCAGGGTGCGGAGCGCGAGCAGCACGGACAGCATGGCCAGCACCACGCCGTAAAAGCCCGGCACGATTCCCGGGGCCGTCAGCCCCGTGCCGGAGTGCTCCACGAAGGTCGGCATCCGCAGGCTGAGCCCCACCACGGTGAGGCCCAGCACCAGCAGCACGGCGGAGGTAACCAGATCCACCCGCACCGAAGGGGGCGCTTTCTCCTCCTCGAAGGGCGAGGCGGTTTCAACGGCCTCCTCGGAGGGATGCGCCGGCGTCAAAGCCTTTGGATCCCGAGCGTATCCGGCGAGACGCGCGCCTTCCCGCCGTCGAAATAGAGCCAGGCGGTCTGGCGGATCATCTTCCAGGCCTCGTCCATGGCTTCCTGGCCCTGCAGCGGGGTGAAGATGGCGGCACGCTCTGCCGCATAGGCCTTCAGGCGCTGGCTGTTCACGATCTTGTCGCGCCAGACCTGGGCCATGGTGTCCACGACAGGCTGTGGGATGCCCTTTGGTGCCCAGATGCCAAAGTAGTTAAGCGGTGCAGGCACATTGGGCAGCCAGCGCGTGACCGGCGGGATGTCGCCGAACCCTGCCAGCGTCACCGGCTTTTCGCTCTGCACCGCCAAGGGGATCAAGCGCTTTGCCTTGATCATCTCCGCGGCCTCCACCATCAGCATCGCGCCCGCCGGCACCTCGCCGGAGACGGCCGCGATGGTCGCGGGATTGCCGCCGTCATAGGTGGCATGGCGGTACTGGATGTTGGCGGCGACGCGGATCGCTTCCATGAAGTTGTGGCCGGCGGAGGACACGCCGGCGGTGGAGATGGCGATGGACGCGCCGCGCGCCTTCAGCGCATCCAGGAACTGCCCGAAGTCACGATAGCCGGCTGATGGATTGGCGCAGAGCGTGTTCACATTCGCGACCGCGAAGAACAGGTTCCAATCCGCCAACATCGTGTCGAGCAGGCCAAGCACCTTGTAGCAGCCGAGATCGACCGCTGCCCCGGCGGCCCAGGTGAGGCCGTCCTTCGCCGCTTCCAGCGCATTGCGCGTGCCGATCGAGCCCGAGGCGCCCGGCTGGTTCACGACGACGAAGCGTTGGCCAATGGCGGTCTCCAGCTCGGACGCAACGAGCCGCGCCATCTGGTCGGTCGAGCCACCAGCGGCCCAGGGCACGATCAAGCTGACCGGCCGTTCCGGCTTCCAGGGATAGGATTGCGCATGCCCGATCGCGGGCAGGGCAAGGGTGGCCGTGGCGGCCCCCATCAGATGCCGACGCTTCATGGATCGTTCCTCGGATCGTTATGCAACTCTATATAACTTAATGGTTACTTCGAGCTTGCGACTCTGCCGCAAGACGGTCAAGCGTGTTCGTCAGATGGTTCGGCCGCCGGTTGCCGTTTGGAATGCCACCAAGGCGTGGATGGGGAGGAAGTATGCGCATCGCGCTGTGCAACGAGGTGGTGCGGGACCTGCCCTTCCCGCGCCAATGCGCGCTCGCTGCTTCGCTCGGCTATGATGGACTGGAACTGGCCCCGTTCACGCTTGATCCCGAAGCACCGCATGAACTGCCGGCCGCGCGCCGCTCGGAGCTTCGGCGCATCGCGCGTGAGGCAGGCGTTCCGATCATCTCCCTTCATTGGCTCCTTGTCGCGCCGGCGGGCCTGTCCATCTGCTCGGCCAATTCTGCCCTCCTCGCGCGCACGCGGGCGGTGATGCGCGGGTTGATCGGCTTGGCGGCGGATCTGGGCGCCTCGGTCCTCGTCCATGGCTCGCCGCAGCAACGGCCCGTACGGGATGCGGATGACGCGGCTCGCGCCGAGGAGACGATGGCGCTGGCAGGCGAATGGGCCCGTGAAGCCGGCGTCCTCTACTGCCTCGAACCGCTTGATGCCGGCCAGACGAGCTGGGCGCGCACCGTGGCAGAGGCCGCGGCGATCGTACGGCGCGTGAATTCGCCAGGGCTGACCACCATGCTCGACGTCTCGGCCGCGGGAAATGGCGAGTCCGAGTCGGTGGTGGACCTGCTGGACCGATGGCTGCCCGAGGGAGTGATCGGCCATGTTCATTTCAACGATCGCAACCGCCGCGGGCCAGGCCAGGGGGAGGACCGCTTCGCGCCCATTCTCGCCGCCCTGCGCCGCGGCGCTTATGGCGGCTGGTGCGCGGTGGAGCCCTTCGACTACCAGCCCGACGGACCCGGCGCCGCCGCCCGCGCCATCGGCTATCTGCGCGGCATCGAGGAGAACCTGGCATGAGCGCACCCCGCTTCCGCCTTCTGGCGGTGGAGCGCCGCGAATGGCCCTTCCGCCTACGCCTGCCTTTCCGCTTCGGCGTCATCACCGTCACCCATGGGCGACAGGCCGTGCTGGCGGTGCGGATCCGCATGGAGAATGGCCGGGAGGCGCGCGGCGTGGCGGCGGAATCGCTGGCTGCCAAATGGTTCGACAAGGACCCGCGCTGGAGCGACGAACAGAATGTCGACCAGCTGCGCCGTTCCCTCGAACTCGCATGCGAGGCATCGCTCGCAGCCGGGATGAATACCGCGTTCGGCCATTTCGCGGATTCCTGGGCGGCCCATGAGGCGGCCTGCGGTGCCGAGGAGCTGAACCCGCTGGTGGCGGCCTATGGCCGCGCGCTGGTGGACCGCGCGATGCTCGACGCGTTGCTGAAGGCGCATGGCGTCTCCTTTTTCAACGGCATGAGAGCCAATATCGGCGGCATGGCACCGCATGGCGTGGCGGCCGATCTCGGTGGCTTCGACCTTGCCGGGATGCTGGCCGCGACGAGACCGGCGCGCAGCATCCAGGCGCGCCACACCGTCGGCCTCGTGGACCCCATCACATCAGCCGACCAGGCGGAGCGCGTCGGCGATGGCCTGCCGGAGACGCTGGAGGAGGTGGCAGAGACCTATGGCCACCGTTTCTGGAAGCTGAAGGTCGGCGGGGACGCCGCCGCTGATGTCGACCGCCTCTGCCGTATCGCCGCCGTCCTGGACAGGCGCCCCGGCTATCGCGCCACCCTGGATGGCAACGAGCAGTATGAGGATGCCGAAGGCGCACACGCCCTATGGCGCGCGATGGAGGCCGAACCTCGGCTGGATCGGCTGCGCGAAGCAATCCTGTTCATCGAACAACCGGTGAAGCGTGCCAAGGCGCTCTCTGTGCCGATGACGCCCCTCGCGGCATCCCGCCCCGTGATCATGGATGAGAGCGACGGGCCGATGGATGCTTTCGTACAGGCGCGCCGCATGGGCTATGCGGGCATCTCCAGCAAGGCGTGCAAGGGCGTGTGGCGATCCCTGATCAACCATGCGCGCTGCCAAGCCTGGAACGCCGAAGCGGGCGAGGAATCCTTCTTCATGTCGGCGGAGGACCTGACGACGTTGGCTGGCACCTGTGTGCAGCAGGATCTCGCCCTGGTCGCGCTGATGGGCATCGGCCATGTGGAACGGAACGGCCACCACTTCGTCGCGGGCTTCGGCGGGCGGCCGGCGGCGGAGGCGCAGCGCTTCGCCCAAGCGCATCCAGACCTCTACCAGGGCACGGGCGCACATGCGCGGCTGCGCATCACCGATGGCATGCTGGAAATCGGATCCTTGGACGTTCCAGGACTGGGCTCAAGCGTCGAGCCGGACCTGTCCACCATGGAGGCAATGCCCGCCGCGGCTTGGAAGGCCCGGTTAGGATAGCAGGCAGCGCATCATGTGCTCGGCCGCCGGGCCGTGATGGCGCCCAGCGCCAGGATAGCGGCGAGGCAGAGCAGCGCCACCGCCAGCATTCCCGGCCCGTAGCCGCCCCCACGTTCCCAGGCCCAGGCCATGGCAAGGGGCCCTGCCGCGCGCGCCAGCGCGTTCGCCGCCGAGAGAGCGCCGGAAATGGTGCCATAGCGCGCCGCGCCGAAGAAATGCACGGGTAGCGCGCCGCGCATGACGGTCAGCACGCCGTTTGCCGCGCCGTAGAGCACCACCGCCAGGCCCAGCACGAGCGCACCCTGCCCCAACCCCAGCATGGCGAAAGCCGTCGCCACCCCGGCCAGGGCCAGGATCGTTACCACGGGCAGGGAGAACCGGCTGCCGCCCGCGAATTCCGCCACCCGCCCCGCCACCTGCGCCACCCCCACCAAGGAAGCGAGCAGCGCCGCTGAAGTGCCCAGCCCCCGTTCCTGCAGAAAGGGCAAGAGGTGGACGGCAACGATCGCGCTCGCCACGCCCATCGCCGCATAGACGAAAGTCAGCGCGCCAAAGCTCCCGCCCTGCCACGCACCCGGCGCGCCCGCCTTTGCCGGACCGGCTGCTGCGGCCGGTGGGGCGGCGCCAGGCATCAGCAGGTGCGGCAGGGCGCAGGCGAGATTCATGGAGGCCAAGGCCGTGCAGGCCGTCCGCCAGCCCAGCGCCTCGGCCAGCAGGCTGGTCAGCGGCCAGAACACCGTGCTGGCCAGCCCGCCGGCGAAGGCCACCACGGCGATGCCCCGCCGCGCTGCGCCGGCGCCGAAGGCCGCCGTCACCGCCGCGAAGGCCGCCTGGTACAGCGTCGCCGCCATGGTGGCGCCGATAAAGATCCACGCGGCGTAGAGCTGCAACGGCGTGGCCACCCGCCCCGCCAGGAACAGGCCAAGGGCGGCGGCCACCGATCCCGCCACCATCACCCGCCGCGCACCCAATCGGTCCAGCAGCATTCCGATCAGGATCGCCGATGCCGCCTCGGCCAGCAGCCCCGCGGAGAAGGCGCCCACCACAAGCTCCCGCCGCCACCCCATCTCGGCGATGATCGCCGGCATCAGCACGGAGAAGCCGTAGAAGAGCGATCCCCAATGGACCACCTGCGTCACCGCCAGGGCCGCCGGCACGCGCCAGGGCAGGCGCGGCCCGGATCCGCCGCTCACAGCCCGCCCGTCACACGCAGCACAGCCCCGCTGGTTAGGAGGCGGCGCCGGAGATCAACCAGGCTACCGCCGGTGACGATGACAAGGCGTGATGCGGGCAAGGGCGGTCTCCGATTTGCCCGCGCATGCTGCCCCCGTGCCCCGGCATGCAGAAGAAAAACTTTCTGATGCCGCACATTCGGATAAGTTTGGCCTATGTCATTCCCTGCCCTTTCCCTCCGACAGATGCGCACCTTCCTGACGGTGGTGGAGACGGGCAGCGTCTCCGCCGCCGCGCGGCTCCTGGGCCTTACCCAGCCCGCCGCCAGCCAGCAGTTGCGCGAGATGGAGCGGCGCCTCGGCATCCGCCTGCTGGAGCGCGCCGCCGGCCGGTCCATCTCCACCGCCGCGGGGGAAGCGCTTATCGCCCCCGCGCGCCGCGCCCTGGCCGCCGCCGGGGATGCCGAGGCCGCCGTCTCCGCGCACCGGGAGGGCGGGGCCGGGCGCATCCGCCTCGGCACCGGAGCCACGGCCTGCATCCATCTCCTGCCGCCGGTGCTGGCCGCCCTCCGGCGCCGCATGCCGGCGCTGGAGGTGATCGTCGCCACCGGCAATACGCCCGAGATGGTGCAGCGCGTCGAGGAGGGGGATCTGGACCTGGCGCTGGCCACCATGCCCGTACCGCGCCGCCGTAGCCTGCTGGTGACGCCCCTTGTAACGGACGCGCTGGTCGCGCTCCTGCCGGAGGGTGCCGCGCCCACGGGCGCAGGCCCCATCGGCGCTGCCGCCCTCGCCCGCCTGCCCCTGATTCTCTATGAGTCCGGCGGCACGATGCGTGGGCTGGTGGATGGCTGGTTCGCCCGCGCGGGCGCCACGCCGCAGGTCACGATGGAGCTGGGCAGCATCGAGGCGATCAAGGCGCTGGTCGCCGGGGGCCTCGGCGCCTCCGTGCTGCCGGCCCTGTCGCTGGATGCCCCTGTCGGGAGCACGGTGCATCGCACCTTGCGGCCCGCGCTGTCGCGCCGCCTTGCCATCGTGCTGCGCCGGGAGAAGACCCGCGACCGCGGGCTGCGCGCCTTGCTCGATGAGCTGGAGCGCCTGCGCTGAGGCCAGATGCCGGCGGAACGCCGTCCCGTGTGGTCTCGTTCCGTAGTCCTGAAAGCGTCGTGCCAGGATGAACGCTGCCCCCCTCATCCCTAAATATGCGCCGCTGCGCCAAGGTGATGCGACGCGCGATGAGGACGAGACGGGGAACCAAGTTGGACCACGCAGACACGAAACGGCATCCGGCCTCAAGGCCTGCACGACCGTCGGTCCGCCCGACCGCGTGTGCCTACCGGGAAGAGTGATGATGTCGGCAAGGCTATGGTCCCTGGGCGTCCTGCTCGTAGCGCTCGGAGTGGCCGCGCGGGTGGTGGGCTGGGATACGCTGCTCTGGATGCCAATGGCAGTGATCGACTCGCTGCTTTGGATGCCCAGGGCAGCAATCGATGCGATACGTTCGGATCCTGCGACTTATGGGGTGGTCGCGGTCGGCGTGCTGCTGATGGTTGTCGCGCGCGTGATGGGCCGGCGCAAAAGCTAGGAGGGCGGTCACGATCGATTGGCCTGCAGCCGACAGTGGAAGATGCCTGCCTAGCCGCCGCCCCGCATTCTGCCGCCGAACACCTCGGATCGCCCCCGGGCGAAGTCATGGCCCGAGACGAGCCGCGCAATCTCTGTCGCGATCTTTCCCCCACCCTGCACGGAGGGCTCGATGGGATTGGCGAAATCCGCGTCCTCATCGCAGATCAGGCGAAGATCAAGGAGCGGCAACCCGCGCGCGAATGCTTCACGCGCGATGATGTCGTTGAACAGCGCCAGCCCCGCAATTGCGAGCTGGCGCCGGACCGGGTCCGTGAAGCGCGGATCATAGATGGTGGAAACCGCCGTCGGCAGGTGCCGCCCGAGTACCAGGCCGAGCATCACCCGGTAGTCCTCCCGGAACCGTTCACGCAATTCCGCGAGCCGGGCCAGCCCCTCGCCCACGCTCCGCGCACCCACCCCAAGCAGGCCTTCCTGCCGAAGCGCATCATTGCCCCCGATGCTGACCACAAGATGCGTGGCATCCGGCGGAAGACGGGTGAGTTGCTCGCGTACGCCGCTCGTAACCGCACCATCCACGGCCGCCAGGACCGCCCGCCATCCGCCCGGCAGACGCCCGCGCAGCTGGGTCACGACATCCGGCCCGCCCGCCACATAGGTCTTGTTGTCGAAAACGGAATCACCGAGCAGCACCACATGCCCCGCCCCTTGCGCCCGGATGGGCTGCGCATCGGCCGGCTGGCTCCCAATGGCTGGAGCTGCTGCCGCCATGGCACCGAGCGCGACCCGCCGATGGACAGGGGAAACCGGGAGCGGCTTCGTCATATGCATCCTCGCGAAGGGGGATCCCTGGGCTGCGCCACAGGATCGCAGCGCGCCTGGATTGTGGTGGTCGGGCCGGCCTTGCTCAACCGACTGCCGTTCAGCCGGGCGAGTTGGGTGCCCATGCGGAACAGAACCTGCCCCTGTGGCAGGGGGCCCGGAACACGCGCCGGCCTGCATTCGCCGCCAGCGTACGCCGCGGCGCCGGGCATCAAACCAGACGCCATGCTTGGCCGTTAGTCAGCCTGTACCCGCAGCCACATCCTTATCCCCCGAACAAAGGGGATCCAGGGTGCCGGAGGATTTCGCCATGCCCACTTCCGTCCCGTTACACGTCAACGGGCGAGCGACCACGGTCGACGTGGACGATCCCGACATGCCGCTGCTTTACGCGCTGCGGGACAATCTCGGGCTGCACGGCCCCCGCTTCGGCTGCGGCCTCGGCCAATGCGGCAGCTGCACGGTTCATATCGATGGCGAGGCGAACCGCTCCTGTGTGACGCCGATCTCCTCCCTCGGTCCCAATCAGCGGATCGTCACGCTTGAGGGCCTGGGCTCGCCCGAGAATCCGCATCGGGTTCAGAAGGCCTTCATCGATGAGCAGGCTGTTCAATGCGGCTACTGCATCAACGGCATGATCATGCAGGCCGCCGCTCTCCTGACACGGACCCCGAAGCCCAGCGAAGAGGAGATCCGGCAGGAGCTGGCCAACAATATCTGCCGGTGCGGCACCCATGCCCGGATCCTGCGCGCCGTGAAGCGCGCGGCCGGTGCGGCATGAGCAGGGGAGGCGGAACCATGATCTCGGCCAATGCCACGCGCCGCTCCTTCCTCGGGACGGGCGGCTCGCTCCTTATCGGCTTCGCCCTGGGCGGGCGCGCATCCGCCCAGGGCCAGCAAGCGCCCGCGCCCGCCGGCCCCTCGGCCCCGGCCGGTGGCGCGGCGGTCGCCAAAAGCGTTGCGCTTGATGAGGTAGACGGCTTCCTCGCGATCGGCGCGGATGGAAAGGTCACCCTCTTCTCCGGGAAGGTCGATCTCGGCACCGGCGTGCGAACCGCGCTCACCCAGATGGCGGCTGAGGAGCTCGATGTCCCGGTCGAACGCATCACCTTCGTCCAGGGTGACACGGCCCTCACCCCGGATCAGGGCCCGACCTATGGCAGCCTGTCGATCCAGAATGGCGGGATGCAGATCCGCCAGGCCGCGGCGACAGCCCGCCGGCAACTCGTCGAGACAGCGGCGCAGCGGCTCGGCGTGCCAGCCGCGGAGCTTGCCGTGGAGGACGGGACCGTCCGGCCGCGCGCCGGCGGCGCCGGCCTCGGCTATGGCGAGCTGGTCGGTGGGCGCGACTTCTCCCTGAAGGTGGACAAGGACATCACCACCAAGGATCCGGCCAGTTTCCGGATCGTCGGCCAGTCCGTCGCGAGGCTTGATATCCCGGAGAAGACGACCGGCCGCTTCACCTACATGCACGATTTCAAGGTGGACGGCATGCTGCATGGCCGGGTGGTCCGCCCGCCCGCCCTGCAGGCGGAGTTGCGCGGGGTGGACGAAGCCTCGGTGCGGAACATCCCCGGCTTCGTGAAGATCGTGCGGGAGGGCAACTTCCTTGGCGTGATCGCCGAGTCCGAATGGGGCGCCATCCGGGCCGCCCAGGAGCTGAAGGCGACCTGGTCGGACTGGCAGGGGCTGCCGGAGCAGAGCCGGCTCTGGGAGCATGTCCGCGGCACCCGGGTGACGAAGGACGACGTCACCAGCAATGTCGGGAATGCAAAGGAAGCCATGGGCGGAGGCGCGCGGCGCTTCTCCGCAACCTATGACTTCGCCATCCATACGCATGGCTCGCTCGGCCCCTCTTGCGCGGTTGCCGAGATCCGCGACGGGCGGCTGACCTGCTGGAGCGCGTCACAGATGACGCATAATCTCCGCAAGCAGCTTGCCGCCATGATGCGGATGCCCGAGGAGCAGGTGCGCTGCATCTATCTCGAAGGCTCCGGCTGCTACGGGCGCAATGGCCATGAGGACGCCGCCGGCGATGCGGCGCTGCTCTCCCGTGCGGTGGATGGCCGGCCCGTGAGATTGCAATGGACGCGCCAGGACGAGCATGGCTGGGATCCGAAGGGACCGCCGACGCTGATCGACGTGCGCGGGGCCATCGACTCATCGGGCAATGTCATTGCCTGGGAATCGGAGTTCTTCATTCCGCAGGGCGCGGCAGGCAATGTCGCGCTGGTGCCGGCGGAGCTGGCCGGGCTGCCGCATGAGGAATCGATGGCGCCCGGCAACATCATCCAGAATTCAGCGCTGCCTTATGCGATCCCGAATATTCACACGGTCTGCCACCGGCTCGAGAACACGCTGTTCAAGCCTTCCTGGATCCGCACGCCGGGCCGGATGCAGAACACCTATGCCAACGAGTCCTTCCTCGACGAGTTGGCGGCGGCGGCCAATGCCGATCCACTCGATTTCCGCCTGCGGCACCTCAAGGACGAGCGTGGCCTGGAACTGCTGCGCCGTCTTGCCGTGCTGTCACGCTGGGAGCAGCGCCCCTCCCCGCAGCGCAACACCGGCGGAGGCGTCGCGAAGGGACGCGGCGTCAGCTATGTGAAGTATGAGTTGAACAGGACCTATGTCGGCGCCGTGGCCGAGGTCGATGTAGACCGGAACAGCGGCGACATCCGCGTGACGCGCTTCTCGGTCGTCCATGATTGCGGCCAGGTCATCAACCCGGACGGCGTGCGCAACCAGGTCGAGGGCAATGTGCTGCACACGATCAGCCGCACGCTGAAAGAGGAGCTGACCTGGGACCGCTCCATGGTGACCAGCCTGGATTGGGCAAGTTATCCCGTCATCACCTTCCCCGAGGTGCCGGAGATTGCAATCGAGTTGCTCGACCGGCCGGGGGAGAAGCCCTGGGGTGCGGGCGAGCCCTCGGCGGCGGTGATTCCGTCCGCGATCTCGAACGCGGTCTTTGATGCGACGGGGGTACGCATGCGCTCCGTGCCCTTTACGCCGGCCCGCGTGAAGGCGGCCATGCAGCAGGCCACCTGAAAAGCAGAAATGGCGGCGCCCCGAGGGACGCCGCCATTCGGCTTCACCATGAAAGGGCAAAAATTACCTAACGTATGACGGCCGGGCTGACGCCGCCGCCTTGCCCCGGAGCGGGCGGAATGGCCGCCGTATCAGGATCCCTGAGATCGCCTTGCGGAGGGCCCAGGCGCAGTTCGCGGGCGTCCTCGGGGATACGGTTGGCCTGGATCTCCCGTTGGCCGGCCACCATCGCCTCGCGTGCCTGGGCGACCGTCTTGTTCCCACGGATGATGTCATGCGCGAGATTCAACGCGAGGATATTGGTCGCCTCCCGGTCGCAATGCGCGGTCAACTCACCCCTGGTCCGATCCGGGACGACGCTGCCATTGAAGGTCGCCAGAGGTTCGAAGAAGTTGAGCGGAACCCTGTAGGAAACGACCTGTTCCAGCACATCG
>DATCMG010000513.1:0-2971 GCA_036563555.1 Roseomonas sp.
GGACCACCCGAACAGCCCGCCGCAACCCCGAACCCGCCCCGCGGTTCAACGGCGGGGGGAAGGTTCTCGGCCGTGCGAGGACGATCCCCTACCCCTCCCGAACAGGTCCACCTCCACCCATGCCCGACAGCACGCCGACGATCGGCCGCGCCAGCCCCGCCCCCGCCCAAGCCGCCACACAGACGAGCCGCCATCAACGGATCAGCGAGGGGATGCCCTTCCCGCTCGGCGCCACCTGGGACGGGCTGGGCGTGAACTTCGCCCTCTTCTCGGCCCATGCCACCCAGGTCGAGCTGTGCCTGTTCGACGCCAAGGGCGAGAACGAGATCGAGCGCATCACCCTGCCGGAATACACCGACGAGGTGTGGCACGTGTACCTGCCCGACGCGCGCCCCGGCACGGTGTACGGCTACCGCGTGCACGGTCCCTACGACCCTGCCAACGGCCACCGCTTCAACCCCAACAAGCTGCTGCTCGACCCCTATGCGAAGGGAATCGTCGGTGAGCTGAAATGGCATCCCTCCCATTTCGGCTATGTGATGGAGAGCGGCGACGACACCACCTTCGACGAGCGCGACAGCGCCCCCTACACGCCGAAGTGCCGCGTGGTGGACCCCGCCTTCACCTGGGGAAACGACCGCCCGCCGGGCGTGCCCTGGGGCGAGACGATCTTCTACGAAACCCATGTGAAGGGCATCACCAAGCTCCACCCCGCCGTGCCGGAACCGCTGCGCGGCACCTATGCCGGCCTCGGCCAGAAGGAGGTGGTGGATTACATCCGCGCCCTCGGCGTCACCTCCGTGGAGCTGCTGCCGGTGCATGGCTTCGTGCAGGACCAGAACCTGACGGATAAGGGCCTGGCCAACTACTGGGGCTACAACACAATCTCCTTCTTCGCGCCCGAGCTGCGCTACTCCGCGACGGGCTCGTTGAGCGAGTTCAAGGAGATGGTGGCGCGCCTGCACGCCAGCGGCCTCGAGGTGATCCTGGACGTGGTCTACAACCACACCGCCGAGGGCAATGAGCGCGGGCCGACCCTGAGCTTCAAGGGCATCGACAACGCGTCCTACTACCGGCTCATGCCGGACGAGAAGCGCTACTACATCAACGAGACCGGCACCGGGAACACCGTGAACCTGAGCCATCCGCGCGTGCTGCAGATGGTTACGGACAGCCTGCGCTACTGGGTGCAGGAGATGCATGTCGACGGCTTCCGCTTCGACCTCGCCACCATCCTGGGCCGCGAGCCCTATGGCTTCGACGAGGGCGGCGGCTTCCTCGACAGTTGCCGCCAGGACCCGATCCTGTCCTCGGTGAAGCTGATCGCCGAGCCCTGGGACATCGGCCCCGGCGGCTATCAGGTCGGCGGCTTCCCGCCGGGCTGGGCCGAGTGGAACGACAAGTTCCGCGACACCGTCCGCGCCTACTGGAAGGGCGAGGAGGGCAAGATGCCGGACATGGCCACCCGCCTCACCGCCTCAGGCGATGCCTTCAACAAGCGCGGCCGGCGGCCCTGGTCCTCGGTGAACTTCGTCACCGCCCATGACGGCTTCTGCCTGCACGACCTCGTCTCCTACAACGAGAAGCACAACGAGGCGAACGGGGAAGACAACCGCGACGGCCATTCCGACAACCACTCCTGGAACTGCGGGGCCGAGGGACCGACCGACGACCCCGACATCAAGGCGCTGCGCGAGCGGCAGAAGCGCAACCTGCTGGCCACGCTGATCCTGTCCCAGGGCACGCCGCTGCTCCTGGCGGGTGACGAGCTGTCGCGCTCGCAGATGGGCAACAACAACACCTATTGCCAGGACAACGAGCTGAACTGGATCGACTGGGCCAATATCCCGGAGGACGGCCAGTCATTGATCGAGTTCACGCGCAAGCTGATCGCGCTGCGCAAGGCACTGCCGATCCTCCGCCGGGGACGCTTCCTCACCGGCCGCCACAATCCCGAGCTGGACGTGCTCGACGTCGACTGGATTTCCCCCGATGGGCAGGTGATGCGCCCGGAGCAATGGGAGGATCCGGCCGCCAAGTGCTTCGGCATGCTGCTCGACGGCCGGGCGCGCGCCACCGGCATCCATCGCCCTGCGATGGACGCCACCGCGCTGCTGGTGCTGAACGCGCACCACGACGTCGTGTCCTTCACGCTGCCGGAGGTGGTGGGCGGATCCGCCTGGCACTGCCTGATGGATACGAACCTGCCGGATGGCCTCGACATCGAGATGTTCGGCATCCACGATAAGTATCTCGTCACCGGCCGCTCCGCGCTGCTGTTCACGCTTGAGCCGGACAAGGGCGAGGCGATCGCGCTCAAGCACGCCACGCAGGCTCTGCAGGAGCTTTCCGAGGCACCCTTCGAGCGGCCGTCCCAGGAAGACTGAAGGCAGATCACCGCTGCGCCCGGAAACCTCCGGGCGCAGTTTCAAAAGCGGCATGAGGAAGGCTGGCAGAAGGAATCTCCGCCAGCACCGCTGCCCCCATCATGCAGCATCCTCCGGCGGCAGAGCGGCCAATTCACCGACAGTCAGAGGCTTGAAGGGCGCACGGGGGCGCAGGGCGCCCGCCTCCTCGATCGGAATGCCGCGCTCATCGGCGATCAGCGCGGCGACGGTGGTCCCGCACATCCGCCCCTGGCACGGCCCCATGCCGGCGCGAAGATAGGCCTTGGCCTGGTTCGGCCCCGTGGCACCGAGCCGTGCGGCGAGCCGCACCTGCCCGGCCGTGACCTCCTCGCAGCGACAGATGATGGTGGCGTCGTCGCGCGGGGCCAGCACCTCCGGCGCAGGGGCGTAGAGCCGGTCAAGAAAGGGGCGCAGCGCCAATGCGGCCCCAAGGGCAGCCCGATGGGGCGCCGCGCGGCGCTCGCATTCGGCGGCGCTCAACCGATCCAGCCGGCGCGCCGCGTCCAGCGCCGCCAATCGCCCCGTGGCCATGGCGGCCTCCCATCCGCCGATGCCGCCCCCGT
>DATCMG010000514.1:0-2530 GCA_036563555.1 Roseomonas sp.
CGGGCAGATCAGCAGGTCCGCCCCGCCCGCCCGGTCCAGCCCGGCGCGGACGCCCTCAGCCAGGGCCGCGGCCTCGCGCAGCGTTCCGTTCATCTTCCAGTTGCCGGCGATGAGGGGGCGGACTCCGGGGGTCATGGGCTCTCCTGCGGTAACGGGGGACGCAGCATGCCGCGTATCGGCGCCCCGGCGGTTTGGCAACCGGGCCGGGGTGCGCTACGCGCTGCCCCCTTCCCGCCTTTCCCACAGGGCCAACGACATGATCACCGCGTTCCGCCGTCTCGCCGGCACCTGGTTCGCCAAGGGCCTGTTCATCCTGCTGGTCCTGTCCTTCGCCATCTGGGGAATCGAGGATGTGGTCCGCAATTTCGGCCGCGACGACGCCGTGGCCCGAGTGGGCGGGCAGCCGATCGAGCTGGCCGAGGCGCAGAACGCCGCACGGCGCGAGACCCAGCGCCTGCAGCGCCAGCTCGGCCCGCGCTTCGAGCCGAACGACCAGTTCCGCAACGCGGTCGCCCGCCAGGCCGTGGAAAACCTGATCGCGGCCCGCGCGCAAAGCCAGGAGGCACAGCGCATGGGCATCGCGGTTTCAACGGACGCGGTGCGCGCCTACATCTTCGCCATCCCTTCCTTCCAGGGTTCAGACGGACGCTTCAACCCGTTGATCCTACAGCAATTCCTCCGCCAGAATGACCTGAGCGAGGCCGATTTCACCCGGCTGGTCGTGGCGGATCTCGAGCGCCAGCAATTGATCGGCGCCGTGCGCGCAAGCGCCCGCTCGCCCGAGACGCTGACCCGCCAGCTCCTCGCCTTCGCCGGGGAGCGCCGTGTGGCGGAGGTGGCGGAATTCCCGCTGCTGAACGCGCCGGAGGTGCCGGCACCAACCGAGGTGCAGCTCACCCGCTTCCATGAGAACAACCCGGCGCAATTCTCCTCCCCGGAATACCGCGAGGCTGCTCTCGCCTTGCTCTCGGCGGAAACGCTGCTGCCCCGCGTGACGGTCACGGATGCCGAGGTCGAGGCCGGGCTGGAGGCGCAGCGCGAGCGCAGCGGCACGCCGGAGCGCCGCATGGTGGAGCAGGCCCTGGTGAGCACGAAGGAGGCCGCCGATGCCATCCGCGCCGCCTGGACCGGGGGCGCCGACCTCGCCACGATCAGGACCCAGGCTGAGGCGGCTGGCGGCTCGGCGCTGGATATGGGCCAGGTGACCCGTGGCGAGATGCCCGTGGAGAACATCGCCAGCGCCGTTTTCGGCGTCCCCGAGGGCGGGGTGACCGAGCCCGTCCAGAGCCCCTTCGGCTGGCATGTGATGAAGGTCACCGCCATCCAGCCCGCCGCCGAGAAGCCCATCGAGGAGCTTCGCGCCGAGACCCGCGACGCCCTCGCCCGCGAAAAGGCCGCCGACCTCTCCTATGAGGAGGCGAACAAGCTGGAAGATGCGCTCGGCAGCGGCGCCAATATCGAGGAGGTGGCGCAGCGCTTCGGCCTGACCGCGATGCGCGTCACGGTGGACCGCGAGGGCAATGGGCAGGACGGGCGGCGCGTGGAGCTGCCCGGCGGCCCCGCCGCGCGCGCCGCCATCCTGGAAGCGATCTTCGCCAACCCCGCCGGCCAGGGCGCCCGCGTGGCCGAGGCCGCGAACGGCTTCGTGGCCCTGGACGTCCCCAGCGCCATCCCTGCCGCCCTGCGCCCCTTCACGACGGTTGAGAACGAGGTGCGCCGCGCCTGGATGCTCGACGCCCGCCGCCGCGCGCAGGAGGAGCGGGCCGCCGCCCTTCTCGCCGCCGCCCAGGGCGGCAAGGATTTCGCCGAGGCCGCGCGCGAGGCCGGGGTGGAAGTCGTCCGCATGGGCCCGTCCCTGCGCGATCCGCAGCAGGCGACACCGGGCGGCATCCCGGCCGGGCTGCTGCCCGGGATTTTCGCCGCGAAGGTCGGGGAGGTCACGATGGCCCAGACCTCCGACGGCTTCGCGGTCGCTCGCCTGGCCGAAATCATCCCCGCCGACATTGCCGCCGACGCCGCCGGCCAGGCCCGCGTGAAGGGCGAGGTCGAGCAGGCCATGCAGGATGATCTGGAAGCACAATTCGCCGCGGCGCTGCGCGCCCGTGCCGATGTTACCATCAACCCTGCGATGATGGATCAGGTCGCCGCCCGATGACCGCCGCCGACAGCTACGCCGCATTCGCCGCCGCCCATGGGGCCAGCCGTGGCCAGATCCTGTTCCGCGAGCGCGTGGCGGATCTGGACACGCCGGTCGGCGCCTTCCTCAAGCTCGCCGAGGGGCGCCCCAACACCTTCCTGCTGGAAAGCGTGGAAGGCGGGCAGAGCCGGGGCCGCTATTCCGCCATCGGCCTCGCACCCGACCTGATCTGGCGTTGCCGCGACGGAAAGGCCGAGATCAACCGCCACGCGCTATCCGCCCCCCACGCCTTCGTGCCCGAGGCCGCGCCGCCGCTGGACAGCCTGCGCGCCCTGATCCAGGCCTGCCGCATGGACATGCCGCCCGGCCTGCCGCCCTGCGCGGCGGGGCTGT
>DATCMG010000519.1:0-7251 GCA_036563555.1 Roseomonas sp.
GGAGAAGGGGCTGGTCCAGACCGGCGCGCCGATCCGCTCCGCCAGCGCCACCAGCGCGGGCCCGGCGCCTTCCGCATCCACATCCGGCCCGACCACCAGAACCGGCCGGCGCGCGGCGGCGATGGCTTTGGCGGCCTCGGCCAGCGCCGCCGGATCGGGCGCCGTATCCGGGAACCAGGCGCGCGGCACCACGGGCTGGCACGAAGCCGCCCAGTCATCCGAGGGGATGGAGACGAAGGTGGGGCCATAGGGCCGCTGCATCGCGATCCGATGCGCCTGGGCGATGGCCGCCGGCACATCCTCCGCCCGCGCCGGTTCGATGCTGAACTTCACATAGGGCTTCGGGAAGGAGGCCGCGTCAGTGGCGCCGAGGAAGGGCAGGTTAGGCAGAAGCGAGCGCGTCTGCTGCCCCGCCGTGATCACCAGCGGCGCCCCGTTGCGATAGGAGGTGAACAGGTTGCCCAGCGCGTGGCCGACGCCGGCCGCCGAATGCAGGTTCACGAAGGCGCAGCGCCCGGTGGCGCGGGCATGGCCATCCGCCATTCCGACCACGCTCGCCTCCTGCAGGCCGAGCACGTAGCGGAAGTCGGAGGGCCAGCGATCCAGGAAGGGCAGCTCGGTCGAGCCCGGATTGCCGAACACGGTGGTCATGCCGAGTGCGCGCAAAAGGTCGAAGGTCGCTTCGCGAACCGTCACCCGGGCAGGCGTCGTGCCGTCCATCATTCGTCCGTGTCCAGTCCCGCAATCAGGCGGCGCAGCATGTCGAGGAAAGCGTCGCGGTTCTCCGAGCCCACCAGGCGGTCCAGCGCGCGGTCATGGGCGGCCGCATGGACCTGCAACGCCGCCAGCGCCTCCTCCCCCGCCGGGGTGAGGGTGAGGGCGTAGCTGCGCCGGTCCGTAGCCGCGCGGTCGCGCCGGATCAGGCCACGCCGCTCCAACTCCGTCAGCTTGGGCGTCAGGGTGGATTTGTCGCGGCCGACCGCGGCGCCGAGCGCGGTCTGCGAAAGCCCCGGATTCTCATGAATCACCACCAGCGTGGCGAAATGCCCCGGCTTCAGCCCGGAATCGCCGGTCCGCCGGGCAAAGCCTGCGAAGGAGGCTTCCTGCGCCAGGCGCAGATGGAAGCCCAGCGTGTCACCCAGCAGGCCGAGCCGCACCGTCCCGAGCCCGCCCGGCAGCACGCGCAGCGCCGGGCGATCCGCGGTGCGGGGCTTGGCCTTTGCGCGTGATGGCATCGCCCGCGATGGCTGGGCCACGTGTCCGCTCCTCCTGCCGGCGCGGCGTGGGATGCGCGCCTTGTTTCGACGGATCGTAGGATATCAAACAATCGGGGCGCAAGGGTATCGGGATGGCCCGACCCGTTACCGGCAGAACGGCTCCGATCGGCTGTCAGGTGGGGTGTCGCTGGCCTGGGTGGCGTGGGCTCTTTCCGCCCTGTCCGGCTTTCCGGCGGCAACGCCCAGTGGCCCGGCCGGTTATATGGCCTCGTCTCATCGGGAACAGTCGTGAGCACCGGCCTGATCGCATTGCTTGATGACGTCGCCGGTCTCGCGAAGGTTGCCGCGGCCTCGCTGGATGACGTCGCGGCACAGGCGACGAGGTCCGGGGCCAAGGCGGCCGGGGTCGTGATCGACGACGCCGCCGTCACGCCGCGCTACCTCGTCGGCTTCTCCGCCAGCCGTGAGCTTCCCATCGTCGGCAAGATCGCCATCGGATCGCTGAAGAACAAGCTCCTCTATCTCCTGCCAGCGGCGCTCGTGCTCAGCATGGTGGCGCCCTGGGTCATCACGCCGCTGCTCATGCTGGGCGGCGCCTATCTTTGCTATGAGGGAACCGAGAAGATCTACGGGGCGCTCTGGCCGCACAAGGCCCATGGCCATGAGCTGGCGACGAGGATGGCCGCGTGCGATCCGCGCAGCCTGGAAGACGAGAAGGTCCGCTCCGCGATCCAGACCGACTTCATCCTCTCGGCCGAGATCATGGCCATCACCCTGGGGACGGTTCCCACGGCGCCCTTCCTGACCCAGGTCGTGGTCCTCGCCCTGGTCGGGGTCGCGCTGACGGCTCTCGTCTATGGCGGGGTGGCGCTGATCGTGAAGGCCGACGACATCGGCGTTGCGCTTGCCCGGAACGAGCGCCCGCTCTCCGGCCTGTTCGGGAGGGCGCGGCAGGGGGCGCCAGCCACTTCGCCCTCCCTGGCGGACCGGGTGCTGCGTCCCCTCACCAGGGGCCTGGGGCGTGGCCTGGTCCTCGGGATGCCTGTCTTTCTCAGGGTTCTCAGCGTGGTTGGAACCGCCGCGATGGTGTGGGTGGGCGGTGGGATCATCATCCACGGGCTGGAGGGATTCGGGCTGCCCGCGATCGCGCATGCCGTGCATGGCATTGCCCAGAGGGTGGGGCACGCGGTTCCCTCCATGGGCGCGGCACTCGAATGGGTCGTCACCGCCGCGGCCTCGGGCATCTTCGGTCTGGTTCTCGGGGCCGCGCTCATCCCCCTGGTGGAGCATGTCGCGACGCCCATCATGAGGGAGGTGCGGATGATCAGGGCCAGGATGACGCAGCGCCCGTCCCGACCATCCTGACAGGGGCAGCGGGGGGGCATCGGCAAGGAGCCGCTTAATCCTCGCTCCGCAGGTCGGCGCTGGACTAGAAGAGGAATGTTCGGTCTCCAGTGGCCGGAGAAGCGCGCCGGTGGACCACCGGCGCACCGGGAGAGAGCGGGACCGAATGGCGTCAGAGAGCGAGCGGGAGGCTGCGGCTCGCCATGGGCGGGTAGGCGCTACGGACGAGACCGTGCAAGCACGTCCCACGAATCATGCCAGATCCGGTGGAGTCTCCCTGCGGCGGCAGCTCATGTGGCTGGTCGCGGCCGTGGCGCTGCCCCTGGCCCTTCTCGGGGCCACCTCGCTCTGGAATCAGTACCGGACGGACCGGGTGCGGGCCGAAGCCCAGCTCGTCGCGCAGGCGCGGACCATGGCGCAGCTCGTGGACCGGGAATTCGAGCGGGCCATCATGGTGGCCGATACCCTCGCCGCGTCCACGGTCCTCGCCAGCGGTGACCTGAATGCCTTCGAGCGCGAGCTGCGCGCCGCGCACGACCTGCTCTCGGCGGGGCTACCGGCCGGCACGCCACCGGCAATGCTGAGGCTCGTGGGCGCCGACGGCATCCGGCGGCTGGACACGAGCTGGGCGCCCGGCGAGCGCAGGCCGGATGCGGTGCGCGTCCTGCCGCATCTGGCGGCGGTGCTCGCCTCTGGAAGGCCCGAGATTTCGGACCTGTTCATCGCGCAACAGTTTAACCGCCCCTTCGTTGCCGTCACCGCGCCCGTGCTCTCCCCGAAGCAGGAAGGACATTCTTCCGCGGTCGCCGCCATCGGTATCAGCGTGCCGCGTGAGCGCTTCGCGGCGATTGTCGCGGCCGCGGGCCTGCCGGCCGGCGGCTTCGCCTCGGTGCATGACCGCAGGGGCATGACCGTGGTGCGTTCCCTCCGTGATGCAGAGGCGGTTGGCCAGCCTCCGGCACCAGCCGTGTTGGCTGCGATCCTGGGGGCCGAAGCCGGAATGGCACCACGTGGCACGGGGTCGCTGGAGGGGGTTCCCTCCGCGATCGCCTTCGCCCATGCCCCGCTCAGCGGGTTCATCGTCAAGCTGAATGTGCCGGAGGCGGTGTTCCTCGGCCCGCTGAAGGCCACGCTGCTCCGCTCGGCGGCTATTGGCGCCCTGGTCCTCGCGGGGGGGCTTCTGATTGCCTTCATGTTCGCGGGCCGGGTCGTCAGGGCGTTTCGCAAAGTGCCTCGTATGGCCTTGGATGGTGCCGTCCGCGGAGGGGCTTTGGGGATGACCGGCCTGCGTGAGGCCGACGAGCTTGCCGTTGCCCTTGCCGCCACCTTCGCCGAGCGGCGCCGGGCCGAGCAGGCCTTGCAGGAGAGCGAAGCGCGCTTCCGGATCCTGGCCGACGCCATGCCGCAGATGGTCTGGTCGGCCACGCCGGAGGGGAAGCTTGACTACTTCAATGCCCGCTGGAACGCCTTCACGGGGCCTCCCGCGGCTGTCGGGCCAGACGATGCCTGGCTGACCCTGATCCATCCGGAAGACCAGGGCCGCCTCATGGAGCGATGGCAGCATTCCCTCCGCACGGGCGAGCCCTATGAGGTTGAAACCCGCTTGCGGCGGCATGACGGCACCTATTGCTGGACACTGGCCCGCGCCCTTCCCGCGCGCGACGAGGCTGGCCGGATCCTGCGGTGGTTCGGCTCATCCACGGAGATCCAGGAGATCGTCGAGGCGCGTGATGTCCTGAAGCGCGGCCGCACCGATCTGGAGCGGCTGATCGAGGAACGGACGCGGGACCTGGAGGCGACGCAAGCCAGGCTTGCCCAGGCGCAGCGCATGGAGGCCCTCGGGCAGCTTGCCGGCGGGATCGCGCATGACTTCAACAACGTGCTGCAATCCGTGCATGGAGGCGCCGCGCTGATCGAGCGCCGTGCCGGGGATGCGGAGGGCGTCCGCCGCCTCGGCCGCATGATCACGGAGGCGGCCGAGCGTGGCGCCACCATCACGCGCCGCCTGCTGACCTTCTCGCGCCGGAGCGCCCTGCGGGCCGAGCCGGTGGATGCCGCCACGCTGCTCGCCAATATGCGCGAGATCCTGGCGCATACCCTCGGCGGCGGGGTTGAGGTGCGGGTGAATGCGCCCGCCGGGCTGGCGCCGCTGCTGGCCGACAAGAGCCAGCTTGAGACCGTGCTGGTGAACCTGGCCGCGAATGCCCGCGATGCCATGTCGGGCACCGGCCTGCTCACCCTTGGCGCGACGGCGGAGACGCTGCCGGAGGAGGAGTGCCGCAGGCATCCGGCCGGGCTGCGGGCCGGCTCCTATCTCTGCCTTTCCGTATCCGACACTGGCGCCGGCATGGATGCCGCGACGCTGGCGCGGGCGTCGGAGCCCTTCTTCACCACCAAGGCGACCGGGAAGGGCACGGGTCTCGGGCTTTCCATGTCCAAGGGCTTCGCGGAGCAGAGCGGCGGCGGCCTATCCATCGAGAGCAGCCCTGGGCGCGGCACCGAGGTCAGGCTTTGGTTCCCGGTTGCCGGGGAGGCGCCGCCCGCCGCCCTGCGCGAGGCCGTGCCGGCCAGCCCCGCCGCGCAGGACCAGCGCGCAAGGCTGTTGGTGGTGGATGACGAAGCGATCGTTCGCGAGATCGTCGCTGAGCAACTGGAGGCCGCGGGTTACGCCGTCTCGATCGCGGCCTCTGCCGCCGCGGCGCTGGATCTGCTGGACCAGGGCAAGCCGGTTGACCTGCTGGTATCCGATCTTTCCATGCCCGGCATGGACGGGCTGATGCTGATCCGGGAGGCGCAGCGGCGCAGGCCTGGCCTGCCCGCGATCCTGCTGACCGGCTTCGTCACCAATGCCGCCGAGATCGCCATTGGCGGCGCGCTGAGCGGCGGATTCTCCCTCCTCAACAAGCCAGTCGACGGGCGCCGCCTTGCAGACCGTGTCGCGGTGCTGCTGGAGGGCGCGCGGCTCGAAGGCTAGGCTGCCGGGAGGGGGCGGAGGAGCGTTGCCAGGCCGGGCAGTGCTCAAGGCCCGAGATCCCATCCGCCAGATATTCCGCACCGGCGGGCCCGAGCACCGATATGGCATTCGCCAGGAATTTCCGGCGGGTCTCGCCCTCGCCGATCGAGCGTTCCCTGGTGCCGCGCGGATGGGTCAGCAGGGCGCGGCGTCCAGCAGGCGCCGCATCGTCCCGGCGTAGCGCGCGGCCACCACGTCACGCGCGACATGCCGCCCGTCGCGCACCACCGGCCGCCCGGCACACCAGACCGCCTCGACGCCCCGATCGGCCGAGGCGAAGATCCAGCGGTCCAGCGCCTCGTCCGCGGATCCGTCCAGGGCGCCGCGCAGCGCCACAAGATCTGCCGGCGCGCCGGGCCGCAGCGCGGGAGGCGCCTCGCCCAAAGCGCGCGCGCCGCCCGCCAGCGCCGCATCGAGCAGGCAGCGCCCGGTGGAAGCGCCCTGGGCCGAAGCCATCAGATTGCGGCCGCGCCGCGCCAGGCGCTGGGAATACTCAAGCATCCGCAACTCGCCATTGGCGGCGATGGAGACGTTGGAGTCCGTGCCCACTCCCCAGGCGCCCCCTGCCGCCTGCCAGCCCCCGGCATCGAATACGCCATCGCCCAGATTGGCCTCGGTCACGGGGCAGAGTCCGGCCGTGGCGCCGCTGCGGGCCAGGCGCGATGTCTCCTCCGGCAGCATGTGCGTGGCGTGGATCAGGCACCAGTGGGCGTCCAGGGCGGCATGGTCCAGCAGCCATTGCACCGGGCGGGCGCCGCTCCAGGCCAGGCAGTCCTCGACCTCGCGGGTCTGTTCGGCCGCATGGATATGCACGGGGCGGCCGGGCCGCATGGCGGCGACCTGCGCCAGTTCCTCGGGCGTCACCGCCCGCAGGCTGTGCGGGGCCACGCCCAGCCCGGCGCCGTCCAGCCCCGCGATGGCGCGGGCGCTGCCCTCCAGCAGCCGGGCAAAGCCGTCCAGGCCACTCACGAAGCGGCGCTGGCCCGGCATGGGCGGAAGGCCGCCGAAATTTGCGTGGGCGTAGAAGACCGGCAGCAGGGTCAGCCGCAATCCCGTCCGTGACGCGGCGGCGGCGATGCGGAATGCCATTTCGGCCGGCTCGTCATGCGGGCGGCCATCCGGCGCGTGGTGGAGGTAGTGGAACTCGCCCACCCTGGTGAAGCCGGATTCCAGCATCTCGACATAGGCGAGGGCCGCGATGGCCTCCACGTCATCCGGCGTCATCACGCCGAGCGAGCGGTACATCACGTCGCGCCAGGACCAGAAGCTGTCCTCGCCCGGGCCGCGACGCTCGGTGCGGCCGGCGATGGCGCGCTGGAAGGCGTGGGAGTGCAGATTCGGCAGGCCGGGCACGGCGAGGGCATGGCATTCCGCATTGGCGGGCGCCGTGCTGCCCGCCGCCAAGGCGGCGATCCGGCCAGCTTCGACAGTGATGAGGACGTCCCGCGCCCAACCCTCCGGCAGCAGCGCGGCGCGGAAATGCAGCTTCATGCCGGCGCCCCATCACGGCTGGGCGCCGCTTGCGGAAAGCTCCGCATGCGCTCCTCCCCTGGTGCGGTGAGGATGCCGGAAGGCGGGCCGCTCTTGAGCATGTCGTCTCCAGCGTCGATCTGGCGGCGGAGCAGCCGGTGTCCCGGGTTCACGTCCCGCCAGGGGCCGTGCGCGTATCCAGCCGCT
>DATCMG010000535.1:0-3786 GCA_036563555.1 Roseomonas sp.
CTGGCCGAGGGCGACGTGGTCACGGAGGGAATCGACGAATTGCCGCCGAAGATGCGCCGCGCCCTGTCGGATCTCGGCCTGCTCTGAACTCCCGGGCCGGGGAATGCGGGCCGCCCGTGACCTCCGGCCGGCCCCATGCTAGGGCCGCGGCTCCCATGGCAACCTTCCCATGCTCCGGCGGCTGACGCGCCACCCCCGCTTCCCGGCGGACGCCACCCGGCCGGTGGGGCTCGGCACATCCGAGGCCGATGCCGCCATGGCGCGAGTCCCGGCCCGCCGCGCTTGAGCAACCCGCCCCTTCCCGGCGGCTGGCGCGGTGCCTTGCCGCTGCTGGCCTGGCAGGCCGCGACGACGCTCGCCGCGCCGCTCCTCCCCCTCTGGCTCACCCGCCGCGCGCGGCGCGGCAAGGAGGATCCGGCCCGGCTGCACGAGCGCCGCGGCGAGGGCGCGGACCGCCCGCCGGGCCCGCTGCTTTGGATGCATGGCGCGAGCGTCGGTGAGAGCCAGTCCGCCCTGCCGCTGATCGAGGCCCTGGCGGCCGCACACCCGGCGCTGCGCTTCCTGTTGACCACCGGCACCGTCACCGCCGCGCGGCTGCTGGCCGAGCGCCTGCCGCCTGGCCTCGCCGCACGGGTGCAGCACCGCTTCGCGCCGCTGGACGTGCCGTCCCATGTCGCCCGCTTCCTCGATGACTGGCGGCCCGATGCCGCGGTGCTCATCGAGAGCGAGATATGGCCCAACCTCATCCTCGCCACCGCGGCGCGGGGGGTGCCGATGGCGCTGGTGAATGCGCGCCTCTCCGCCCGATCCGCCCGGGGCTGGGGGCGGGTGCCGGCGGTCGCGCGGCGGCTCTTCGGCGCCTTCCGGCTGGTGATCGCGCAGACCGAGGCCGATGCCGCCCGGCTGCGGGCGCTGGGCGCGACCCAGGCCCAGGCCTGGGGCAACCTGAAATTCGCGGCACGCCCCCTGCCCGCCCCGGACGATTCCCTGGCGGCGCTGCGCGACGCGATCGGCGTGCGCCCCGTGCTGCTGGCTGCCAGCACGCATCCGGGCGAGGAGCCGCAGATCGCCGATGCCCATGCCCGGCTCCACGCGCGCCTGCCTGGGCTGCTGACCATCATCACCCCCCGCCACCCCGAACGCGGCCCGGCCCTGGCGCGGGAACTGGCCGCCCTGCCGGTGGCCCTGCGCTCCGAAGGCACGCTGCCGGGCCCGGACACGGAGATCTACCTCGCCGACACGCTGGGCGAGCTGGGGCTGCTCTATCGCGTGGCAGGGGCCGCGCTCATTGGTGGCTCGCTCGTGCCCCATGGCGGCCAGAACCCGCTGGAGGCGGCGCGGCTCGGCTGCCCCATCCTGCTCGGCCCCCACACCGCCAATTTCACCGTCATCGCCGACCGGATGATCGCGGCCGGCGCGGCGCTCCGGGTCGAGGATTCCGCCGCGCTGGCCGAGGCTGCTCTGCTCGTGCTAACCGATGCGGACCGGGCCCGGTCCATGACCTCGGCCGCCGCCCGGATCGCGGCGGATGCCGGGGCGCTGCCCGAACGGATGGCCGCCGCGATCGAGACCCTCCTGCCCTCCCCCCCCGGGTCCAGGGCGGGACAAGCATAAGGACGCCCGACGGCACCATGCGTGCCCCCGATTTCTGGACCGGGGATGGCAGCGGAATCGCGCCCATCCTGCTCTCCCCCATCGCAGCCCTCTATGCTTCGGCTACCGCGCGGCGCGTGGCGAAGCCGGGCTGGCGCGCCCCCGTGCCGGTAATCTGCTGCGGCAACGCGACCGCCGGCGGCGCGGGCAAGACAAGCCTCGCCCTCGATCTCGGCCAGCGCCTGGCGAACCGGGGTGTGGCGGTGCATTTCCTCACCCGCGGCTATGGCGGCACGCTGCGCGGCCCCGTGCGCGTGGAGCCGGGAAAGCATGACAGCCAGGCCGTGGGCGATGAGGCGCTGCTGCTGGCCGCCCTGCACCCGACCTGGGTCGCGGCCGACCGCGCGGCCGGCGCCCGCATGGCGGTGGAGGCTGGCGCCCAGGCCATCGTCATGGATGACGGGCTGCAGAACCCGACGCTGGAGAAGGACCTGTCCTTCCTGACGATCGATGGCTCCTATGGCTTCGGCAATGGCCGGGTGATCCCGGCCGGGCCGCTGCGCGAGCCGGTGGAGGCGGCCGTCTCGCGGTCCCAGGCCGCCGTGCTGATCGGGGATGACGAGTGTGACGCCCAGGCGAAGCTGCCCCCGCGCATGCCCGTTCTGCGCGCCCGTACCGTGCCGGGGCCCGAGGCGGCGCAGCTGAGGGGCCAGCCCGTCTTCGCCTTCTGCGGAATCGCCAACCCCCGGAAGTTCTTCGCCACCCTCTCCGAGGCCGGCGCGATCATCGCGGGCAGGGCTCCTTATGCCGACCACTACCCCTATGATGCCGGCGATCTGCGCGAGCTGATGGCCGAGGCCGACCGGCTGCGCGCCATCCCCGTGACGACGCGCAAGGATTTCGTCCGCATCCCGCCCGCCTTCCGCGCCCGCGTGACGGTGGTGACGGTGACGCTCGCCTGGGACGAGCCGGCGCAGCTTGAGGCGATGCTGGACCCGTTGGCCGGACGCGTGCCGGTCCCGGCCTGAGTCCGCCCGAGTCGAGAATGCGTCACGATTGCGCTTAAAGGCCTGATTTCATTGTCCTTCCCTCCAGCGCGCCGTCGCGTTACCTGGGGGCATGAAGCGATTCGAGGACCTGACCGAGGCCGAGACACTCGCCCTGGCCATCGCCAACGAGGAGGAGGATTCACGCATCTACGCGACCTTCGCCATGCGGATGCGGGCGGATTTCCCGGCCACCGCCGCGGTGTTCGACGGCATGGCGGCGGAGGAGGACGGGCATCGCCGCTCCCTCCTCGCCCTCTATGAGCGCAAGTTCGGGCGCGAGCTGCCGCTGATCACCCGGCAGGACGTGCGGGGCTTCCTCCGGCGCAACCCGATCTGGCTGGCCGAGGAACTGCGGATCGATCAGGTGCGCCGCCAGGCGGCGGTGATGGAATTGGAGGCAGGCCAGTTCTACGCCCGCGCCGCCGGGCGCGCGCGCGACACGGATGTGCGCCGCCTGCTCGGCGACCTCGCCCTGATCGAGCAGAAGCACGAGGCGGTCGCCGAGCGGCTGGAGCAGACGCACCTGACCGAAGCGGCGCGCGCCGGTGAGGATGCGACGTCTCGGCGCCTCCTAGTCCTGCAGGTGGTGCAGCCGGCGCTGGCTGGGCTGATCGACGGCTCGGTCTCGACCCTCGCTCCCATCTTCGCCGCGGCCTTCGCCACCCAGTCCACGCACGAGACCTTCCTCGTCGGCCTCGCGGCCTCGGTCGGCGCGGGCATTTCCATGGGCCTGACAGAGGCCATGTCGGATGACGGCGCCATCACCGGGCGCGGCCGCCCCTGGATTCGCGGCGTGGCCTGCGGCCTGGCGACGGCGCTGGGCGGGCTGGGCCACACCCTGCCCTACCTCATCCCCGATTTCTGGGTGGCGACGGGCGTCGCCGGCGCGATCGTGGTGGTGGAGCTTGCCGCCATCGCCTGGATCCGCTGGCGCTACATGGAAACACCCTTCGGCGCAGCGCTCGTGCAGATCGTGCTGGGCGGGCTGCTCGTGCTGCTGGCCGGCATCTTCATCGGCAGCGGCTGAAGGACCCGTGCGCCCGGCGCATCATTTTGACGGCGGGACGAAACCATTCCTTGCCAGATCGCGATATTCGGCCATGCGCCGGCTGCCGCCCCTCCTCGCCCTTCTCGTCCTGGCCGC
>DATCMG010000611.1:0-9689 GCA_036563555.1 Roseomonas sp.
CCAACTCCTCATCGCGCTGCTCGCGACGGCCGCCCCGGCGGCTGCGCAGGACTTCGTCACGCCGCGGTCGCACGCGGTGATCGAGGGCGGCCTGGTGACGCTCGGCGACCTGTTCGACAATGCCGGACCCCGCGCTGTCCAGCCACTGGGTCCAGCCCCGGCGCCGGGGCGCCGCTTCGTCGTGGAAGCGCCACAGCTCGCCATCATCGCGCGCGACAACCAGCTCGCTTGGACGCCGCTCGCCGGTGACGAACGGGTCATCGTTGAACGCCCTGGGCGCCCACTGTCGCGCGAGGAGCTGGACGACGCGCTGCGGAGCGAGCTGGTCGCGCTAGGCGCTGACCCGGGGCTCGACGTCGACCTCTTCGGCCACCAGCCGCCTATCGTGCCGTCCACTGGCCCGTCCCCTCGCCTGGCCTTCGAAGCCCTGGAATACGATCCGGCTACCCGCCGCTTCTCTGGCACGTTCCTCGTCCTGGCCGACGGCATGGCCACCCTTCGTCAGCGGCTCTCGGGCCGGGTCGTCGCCATGCGCGACGTGGTGGTCGCGGCGCGCCCCCAGCGCGCCGGCGAAGTGCTGGCCGCGCGCGACCTGCGTGCCCAGCGTCTGCCCGCCGAGCGCGTGCGCCCAGGCATGGCGGAGCGCATCGAGCGGGCTGCCGGACATCGCCTGGATCGCGCGGTGCAGACCGGACAACCGCTGGCCCTCGCCGATCTGAGCCTCCCCCCGACCCTGCTGCGCGACACGCCCGTGCAGCTGCAATACGAGGTGCCGGGCCTGACCATCACGGCCCAGGGACGCGCCATGGAGGACGGGGCGCTCGGCGCCACCGTCCCGGTCATGAACCTCGCCACCGGGGGCACCGTGCTGGCCGAGGTGCTGGCCTCCGATCGGGTTCGCCCCCTCAGACCGCTGCTCCGAGAGCGCGAGAACACGCCCGCCGGGCGCAGCGCGAGCCAGAGAGCCGGCTTGCAGCCCTAACACGTCATCACGAGCCGGAAAAACACTGGTCATGCGCTCCGCCCACCTCCTGCTACTCCTCCCCGTCCTCGGCCTGGCCGCCTGCGACAACGTCAGGCGAATATCCGAGATCGGGCGCGCCCCGGAGATGGCGCCGATCGCCGACCCGACGCGGAGCCCCGACTACCGTCCGGTCTCCATGCCCATGCCGGCGGCACAGGACGGCCGGGACCTCGTCGCCAACAGCCTCTGGCGTCCAGGCAGCCGCACCTTCCTGCGCGACCAGCGCGCCGCCGCCATCGGCGACATCATCACGATCCTCGTCTCCATCAAGGACGAGGCCGACCTCTCGAACAGCACCGACCGCAGCCGGGACAACTCAGAGAACCTGGGCATCCCGCGGATCCTGGGCCTCGACGCCTCCTATGCTCGCTTCCTTCCCAATAGCATCGACCCGACCAAGCTAGTCGAGGCCACCTCGGCGAACTCCTCCAGGGGAACGGGCCGCATCCAGCGGAACGAGGAGGTGAAGATGCGGGTCGCTGCGACCGTGACCCAAGTGCTGCCGAACGGGAACCTCGTGGTCGCGGGGCGACAGCAAGTTCGGGTCAACCACGAGATGCGAGACCTGAACATCGCGGGCATCATCCGGCCGCAGGACATCGCGAGCGACAACACGGTGCAGCACGATCGGCTAGCTGAGGCTCGGATCGCCTATGGCGGGCGCGGGACGGTCAGTGACGTGCAACAGCCGCGCTACGGTCAGCAGTTCCTCGACGCGATCTTGCCGTTCTGAGCCATGTCCCGTCGCCCCTTTAGGCTTCTGCTGGCGCTGCTCGCGCCGATGCTGATCGCGCTCGTCGAGCCCGCTGGGGCGCAGCGCGCGGCCGCGTCCACCACTGGCGTCCGCGTCAAGGACATAGCTGACATCGAGGGCGTGCGGGATAACCAGCTCGTCGGATACGGGCTGGTCGTCGGGCTGAACGGCACCGGCGACCGGCTGCGCAGCGCCATCTTCACGCGCCAGTCGCTGATCGGCATGCTCGAGCGATTGGGCGTAAACACTAGGGATCAGGAACGGCAGCTCGACACCCGCAACGTCGCCGCCGTCATGGTCACCGCCAATCTGCCGGCCTTCATGCGTACCGGCAGCCGCATCGACATCGCCGTCTCGGCGCTGGGCGACGCCACCAACTTGACCGGTGGCACACTCGTGGTGACGCCCCTCCTCGGCGCGGACGGCGAGGTCTATGCGGTGGCCCAGGGAGCGCTCGCGACTGGCGCCATCGCGGCCCGGGGTGCGGCGAGCTCCGTCACGCGCGGGGTGCCGACGTCCGGCAAGATCGCCAACGGTGCGATCGTGGAGCGCGAGGTTCCCTTCGTCTTCGGGAACCGAAACCAGATGCGCCTCTCCTTGCGCAATCCGGACCTGACGACCGCCCGGCGCATCGCCGCGGCGATCAACCGCCTTACCTCCGGTCAGACGGCATCCGCAACCGATCCTCGCACGGTCGTCGTCTCCCTCGCCGGGCGAGAGCCAGTGGGCCTCGCCAGCGAGATCGAGCAACTCCGCATCGAGCCTGATCAGGTGGCCCGGGTCGTGGTGGAGGAAGCCTCCGGCACCATCGTTATGGGCGCCAATGTGCGGATCAGCACGGTGGCCATCGCTCAGGGCAACCTCGTGATCCGCGTCACTGAAACGCCGCAGGTGAGCCAGCCCGGCCCGCTCTCCGGCGGGCAGACGGCGGTGGTGCCTCGCACCGGCATCAGCGTCGACGACCAGTCGGACCGCCGCATGGCCGTGCTCAGCGGCGGCGTCTCGCTGGACGAGTTGGTGCGCGGGCTAAACAGCCTCGGCATCGGACCGCGCGACATGATCGCCATCCTGCAGACGATCAAGGCCGCCGGCGCCCTCCAGGCGGAGCTTGAGATGCGATGAGCTACCCCCCTCCTCCTCGACCTGCTTCAGGGAGACCTAGAACTTGACCTCGCCGGTTACCGCCCTTGCGCCGCAGGTGGCGCCAGCTGAGCGTCCCCTGACGGCGCCACGCGGCGGCTCGCCCAGGTCGCAGCAGAGGGCCGCCGAGGAGTTCGAGGCGCAGATGCTCGGGGCTCTCCTGCAGCCTATGTTCGCGACGCTGCCAAGCGACGGTGCCTTCGGCGGCGGTTCCGCCGAGGCGCAGTGGCGGCCGATGTTGGTCGAGCAGTTCGGCCGCGCCATGGCGCGCGCCGGCGGCGTCGGGATCGGTCATGCCGTACTAACTGAGATGCAACACCTCCAGGCCCAGGGCACGCAGACTGCCGAGCCGGCGCGGGATGCGATCTCATGAGCGGCCTGGACGAGCTGGAGCGCAGCATTCTCGCGTTGACCGAGGTCATGGCGGCCGAGACAAGGGCCCTGAAGGCACGGGACGTGGCTGCGGCAGTCGCCCTCGCCCAGGGCAAGCGCGCCGCGGTGGACGCCTTCCTCGCGGCCCGGGCAGGTCTGTCGCGCGAGGAGCTTCGCCCGGTCGCGGCGCAGCTGGCCGTAGCCGTGGACCGGCTGCGCGAAGGCGTGCGCGACAACCGTGCCCTCCTGGAGCAGGCCATGGCGGTGCAGGGCCGGGTGATCCAGACGCTCGCACAGGCCGCCACCCGCTCAGCGCAGTCGGCGGGCAGCTATGGAAGGAGCGGCGGCGCCTCTTCTCCGCTCGCGATCTCGGTTCGTGCTTAGCCGGTTTGGTTAACACAGGGGCAACGGCTGTCCGGTGGAACCCTCCCGTCTAGAAACCCGTGCAAAAAGGCACGGAGGTTGGCAAGGCAGGAGGCCAGTGCCCATGAGCTCCGGAATGGCAACGACTGCCATCGTTTCGCTGACCGCCGTGCTGGCACTCGTCGTGTTAGCCGGCCAGGTGATCCGGCGGCTGGGCCTCACGCCGGGCCTCAGCCACCGGATGAGGGCGGGATCGGGCCGCCGCCTGCAGGTTGTGGAGGCCCTGCCGCTCGACGCACGCCGCCGGCTGCTGCTCGTCCACTGCGATGGACGGGACCTGCTGCTCCTCCTGGGTGGGCCGCAGGATCTCGTCGTGAGCGCCGCAGCGGCTGGCGCCGTCGCGAGGAGCGAGGGCTGATGTTCTGGATCCGCCGCCTGCTGTCCCTCGGGCTTTTCCTACTCGTCCCCGCGATCGCCCAGTCCCAGAGCGTCAGCATCGACATGGGGAGCGCAGGCGAGGCCGGCGCTACGACGCGGCTCGTGCAGCTCACGGCCCTGATCGGCCTCCTCTCGCTGGCTCCGTCGCTGCTGGTCATGGCCACCGCCTTCGCTCGGATCGCCATCGTCCTGTCCTTGCTGCGCAGCGCCATCGGCGCTGCGGGAACCCCGCCGAACCCTGTCCTGATCGGGCTCGCGCTGTTCCTGAGCTTCTTCGTCATGCAGCCGGTCCTGGAGCAGGCCTGGACGCAGGGGCTGCAACCCATGGCGGCCGGGCAGATCGGGGAGCTTGAGGGGCTGCGCGCCGCTGCCGAGCCGTTCCGCGGCTTCATGCTGGCCAACACGCGGGATGCCGACGTCACGCTCTTCCTCGAGCTGGCGCAGCTGCCAGCGGTGGAGGGCGCAGCCCAGACGCCTTGGCGCGTCCTCGTCCCCGCTTTCATGGTTGGCGAGCTACGCCGGGCCTTCGAGATCGGCTTCCTCATCTACCTGCCGTTTTTGGTGATCGACCTGGTCATCGCCAGCGTGCTCATGGGCCTTGGCATGATGATGCTCCCGCCGCCGACCGTGTCGCTGCCCTTCAAGCTCATGTTCTTCGTCATGGTAGATGGTTGGCGACTCGTCTCGGGCAGCCTCGTGCAGGGCTTCATGGGCGGCTAGCTGGGCAGCTTCTCGGGCGGCGGTCAGCGGCCGGCATGGCCTTGATGCCGGCGAAGGTGGGGCCGCCGGCCAACATCATCAATGGGACGCCGGGTCCGGCGCACCCGATAGGAAGTACGAGATGGGTTCGACGTTCCAAGACGACGCTGCCGCGGTGACAGCCGTGGTGCCAGATCGCTATCGAACCTTCTCGTTCGCCGCGGCGGATCTGCTGATGGAGACGGACGCCGAGGGGCGGCTGTCCTTCATCGCGGGGCCCTTCACGGCTCGGTTCGGTCGGGAGGTGCGGAGCCTCCTCCGCGGTCCGGCGATGTTCCTCATCGAGCCAGTGGACCACGCCCTCTTCAAGCGGGCCCTGGTGCAACTCCGGTCGGGGGAGCGGCTGCGCCCTGTGTTGGTGCATCTGTGCGGCGGCGACGGCACCGGATACAGCATGACGGGACTTCCCTATTCGGATGTCGCAGACCTGTCCCTGCCCGGGGGCCTTGCTCCCGTCCGCCGCTTCGCCTTTGCGTTCGCGCCGCTCCCTGCCGCGGCAGCGGCCGGACAGCCGGCCGAGGCTGGGGTGCTTCACCTGAAGGAAGGAGCACTGCTGCGGGCAGTGGAGGCGCAACTTCTGGCCTTCGCCTCGGGCGCGAAGGTGACTAACCTGCCGACCTTGTCGCTGCTGGAACTGATCGGGCCGGACGGTCGGATCACGCCACGTCCCTCCCTGCTCAAGGACATCACGGAGGTCCTGACAACCTATGGTGGGCCCGGCTCGGCGACGGCCGAAATCGCCCCCGGGCGCTTCGGCATGGTCCGTGCGGATCTCCAGTCCGGTGCGCCTGCGCGCCTGGGCGTCTCCGCGCCGAACCTCGGGACTGTGGTTGAGCAACTGCAGTCCGTGCTTTCGCGCGCTGGCCTGCCTGCTGCCACCGTCTCCACCAAGGCGCTTACGCTGGAGGAACCCGCCAGCATCGGCCTGAGTGGCCCCCAGGCAGTTCGGGCCCTGCGCCTTGCACTCAGCACCTTCGCACAGGGCGGGACCGCCGCGCTGGCGCGCACGGGGTTCGAGGGCGGCCTTCACGGATTCCTCTCAGCCGCCGGACCGCGCTCCGCGGCGCTGGCACGGGCGATCGCGAGCCGCCGGTTCCGCTTGGCTTTCCAGCCGATCGTGGAACTCTCAAATCGTGACCAGCCTCCATCGCACTACGAGGCACTGATCCGTCCCCTTCCGACAGAGGGGCTTCCGGAGCTGAACACGCAGGACTTCGTGAACATGGCCGAGATGCTGGGCCTTTCGGTGGAGCTTGACCTCGCGATCACGGATGCCACCCTGCAGGCTCTCGCGCAGACGGACGGCACCACGCGCGTGGCGTGCAACGTCTCCGGCCTGTCCGTCCAGGATCCGGAGTTCCGCGCGCGAATCGTCGACACCCTTTCAGCCTACCCGAGCAACCTGTGGTCTCGGCTTCTGATCGAGGTGACGGAGACCGCCGAGATCGACAACGAGAACGAGGCGGTCATGACCTGCGATGCGCTGCGGGCGCATGGCATTACCCTCTGCGTGGATGATTTCGGCGCGGGCGCCGCGGGCATACGCTATCTGCGCATGCTGCGCCCGAGCATCGTGAAGTTCGACGGCGGCCTCATGGAGGCTACCAACGGACCGAGCCGGAACGACGGATGCAGGTTCGCCGCAGCCTTGGTAGAGCTCGCGCAAAGCACGCAAGCGGATGTCGTCGCGGAGCGGATCGAGACCGAGTCCGACGCCGTGACCGCTTGCTCCTTCGGAGCGCGCTACGGCCAGGGTTGGCTCTTCGGGCGCCCCGGCACGCTGCCTGGCATCCTCGGTTCTACCCTATTCACCCCACTGCCTGGACCGGCGGCCGTCAGGGCTTGAAGCCTGGCGCGGCCATTCCGGATCTTTGCTCAGGGGTCGACTCCTCAGCGGATCGGCCCACAGGACCCGAGGCGGCTGCGGGATGGCCTCGGCCCGAAGGAAGGTTCCCGCATCGCCGCGACGCGCGCTGGTGCAATTAGATCCTGCAGCAATCGTACCGCAAGGAAGAGCAGGGAGGACGAAGTAAATGCTGGAAGTCTCGCTCAGCGCTGCACCAGGTCAGCGCCGACCTGACGATCGTTGGCGGTCATGAAGCTCCTGAGGAAGGCTCAGGCTGAAGCCGCGCCTTCGCGCCACTTCGATCAGCTGCGTCGCTGGGCGCCACTGAGGTCTGCTCGCGGTGTCACGCTGAGCGGCCTGGGCTTGGCCGTGTGCATGCTGATGCTCGCCATCGCCATGCTGGCCGGTGCGCGCCACGCGGCCCGACATCAGCGGGAGCGCACCATGTCGGACCTGGTCGCCGCGCTCGAGCGGGACGTCGCCCGCCCCATTGGCCTGATCGATCTCTCCTTGCAGGGCATTGCCGCGACCATGCAGCTCGCGGAGCCTGGGCAGGTGGCGCCCGTCTCTCGCCCCCTGGCGCTGTTCGATCTGGGCACGACGGCGGAGATTCTCGACACTGTCGTGGTACTGGACGCCGAGGGCAACGTTGTCGCGAGTTCCGACCCGCTCCCGGCCGAGCGGCCGAACCTAGCGGATCGGGACTATTTCCGGGTCCAGCAGCAGCGCCACGGTGTCGGCCCCTACGTCAGCCAGCCCTACCTGAGTCGCCTCCGTGACGATGCGCAGAGCATTGCCGTCAGCCGTCGCCTGACGAGCCCGGATGGCGTCTTCCGCGGCGTGGTCGTCGCCGGTCTGCGCCTCGCCTATTTTGAGGGCATCCTCAGCCGGCTCGATCTCGGCATGAGCGGCACGGCGTCGCTGGTGCGGATCGACGGTCAGCTGGTCCTAAGCCACCCGGCGCGGGCTGATGGCCTCACGCCGGACCTGAGCGGGAGCGACGTCCTCCACGGGATCACCCGCTCTGGCCGGTCCGGACAAGTCGTCTCCACGTCTCGCATGGACGGCGTGGAGCGCCTCCACACCTATTGCCAGGTCGGGAACCTGCCGCTGCTCCTCGTCGTCGACACGTCTTTCGAGGACATCGACGCGGCTTGGTGGCGCAAGACCCGTGTGATTGGCTCGATCCTCCTGGTGCTCTGTGGCGCCGTCGCGGTGCTCTCGGTGATCGCCCGCCGGGAGATGTTCCAGCGCATCGCCGCCGAAGCCTCGCTGGTGGATGCCGTCAAGCAGCAGGGCGGCCCGAGCACCGACGCGCTGACGGGTTTGGCAGAACGGCTCCGCTTCAACGCACTTCTGAGAGAGGCTTGGCAGCACGCAGCCCGTGACTCGGCGCCTCTCTCGCTCCTGGTCGTGGACATTGACCTTATCCAAGCCTTCAATGATCGGTACGGCCGCCCGGCGGGTGACGAGGTGCTGACCCGCGTCGACGCCTGCATTAAGGATGTCATATTGCCAGACGTCGACGTCGGCGCGCGCCTCGGGGGCGACGAGCTTGCGCTCCTTCTACCCGACACAGACGCAGATGGCGCGGCCACCCTGGCAGAGCTGCTCCGTGCCTCGGTGGACGGACTTGGCATCGAACATGCCGCCAGCCCCAAGGCGAAGGTGACGGTCAGCATCGGCTGGGCGAGCTCCCTTCCCGGGCGTGGGCAGGAACCGGAGCTGCTGCTGGCTGAGGCGAAGCGCGCCGTGTTCGTGGCGAAACGTGAGGGCCGCAACCGCGTCGCCGGTGTCCTGGCTAGCAGCCGGGATGCGCTGCACTCCGCTGCCTGAGGCGGCTCAGCGCTAGCGGCCCATAGCGCAGTCATCGCCCTCCCTTCGCGTCACCTAGAGTATCCGTGCTGGTCAAGCGGGCTTTGGCGTCCAGTTTCGGTGTTCGCGGAGCAGTGCGTTGGCGAGGATGAGGAGCTTCCGCATGACAGCTGTGATCGCAACCTTGGGCGGCTTTCCAGTGGCGACGAGAGCCTGATACTTGGCCTTCATGTCCTCGTTAAAGCGGATTGCCACCAGGGCTGGCATGTAGAGGGCCTGACGTAGGTGGGCGCGACCGGCCCGGATGAAGCGCTTGCCGCGGTGCTGTCCTGAATCGCGGGCGACCGGAGCAAGACCGGCCAGGCTGGCCGCGCACTTGTTGTCCATCGTGCCGAGCTCCGGCATCTCGATGAGCATGGCCAGTGCGGTCGCCTCACCGATGGCCGGGATGCTGACGAGGATGTCCAGGCGGGCCTTCAGTTCAGCATCTGCCTGGCACAGGGCGCGCAAAGCGGCATCGATAGCGGCGATCTGGCGTTCAACCTGGCGCAGTCGCTGATTGGCCAGTCGCTTGAGCAGAGGCGCACGGTGAGTGTGGTTCCTGTTGGATGCAGCGACGCGGTCCTTGACCAGGCCGCGCCGGGCGACGAGCAACTCCTTCATGTCGCTGAGCGTCTGGCTCACCATCGGCCTGACTTGCAGTGCATTCAGCGCGCCGAAACGGGCGAGCATGGCGGCATCGACGGCGTCGGTCTTGGCACGCTGCCCGATCGCTTCGGCGAAGCGTCTTGCCTGCAGCGGATTGACCCTGACCACGGGCACACCGGCATTGCCGAGCTGGCGCTCAAGTCGGTGATGATAGGCGCCTGTCGGCTCGAAGATGACGCGGTGGATCGGGCCTTGGCCGAGCCATGACAGCAGGTCCGCGACGCCGGCCATGGTGTTGGGGAACTGCCGGGCTATGGCCTGGGGGTGGAGATAGACGTCGAGGGTTGCTTTGGAGATGTCGACGCCAACAGTTTGCGCTATGGTCGGAGGCATCTTTTCCACGTCCTTTGCTTGTCATCCGGGCCACGACGCCCGGGTATCCGTTCAGGCCACGAGGAAAAGAGAGGGACGGTCACACTCTAGCTCGGCCCATCACGGCCAGCATTTTCACGACCCGTCCCCTCCCGCTG